>JBJFGN010000040.1:0-16250 GCA_051892775.1 Methanobrevibacter sp.
AAATATAGAATATTAAAAAACTCTTTTTAAACAAATCAAAAAAATAATTAAATTAAATAATAAATAGATTTAAAAGAAAGCTTAAATTCCTTATTAAATATTATTTTTTATTTAAGTAAAATAAAATGAAAAATATATACTAAATTTTCTTTAAATAAATAGTAATAAAACAAAATATATTAAATATAATGAATATATTATAAGATAATTAATTTAATATATGAATATTAAAAATTAAGGACTTAACATAATAAAAGAAGTGAGGAAAATGAAAATAGAAAAAAATGATAAATACAAATTTAAAAAAGAAGAATATGCTATAGTCCTAGATTATCTTAGGTTAGGTTATGTAAATAAAAATGGAACTAAATTTAAAAACAAACCAATAGTACAATCAATAGGTACAGATAAATTTACACTTCTTGAACTCATACCAAAAGACGATGCTGATATTGAAATACATGAAAAATTATACATTGGCTCTGGAAAAAGAGATAAAATAAAAACAGTACGAAAACTTGACTATAATAACTTAACAGCCACCAGTCGTGTTGAACTTGAATATGCAATAAAAGAAATTATTGAAAAACAGGAAGATAAATATATTAATTTCTTTAATACTGCAGGTTCATTAAGTACTAGATTACATAAAATTGAACTTCTTCCAGGAATAGGTAAAAAGACAATGTGGAATATCATTAAGGCAAGAGATGAAAAGCCATTTGAATCTTACAAAGATTTACAAAATAGGGTACCTTCATTACCAAATCCAGTGAATATGATTACAAATAGAGTAATACAAGAACTTGATCCAAACACTGTTAAAAAAGGTAAAAAGAAATATTATCTATTTACTCAAATTCCTAGTGAAAGGATGAGGGAATATTATAGAGAACAAAAAAGAAAAAATAGAAATAAAAATAAATCTAAAAGAGAATATAAAAAAAATTAGTAGAATCTAAAAATAGATATTTGTTTAAAAATAGCTTATTTAAAAATTTGGACTATAAAAATATCATATAAAAACTAAACTTCTAATATTCATTTTAGATGAAAATAGATTTTATCTTAAATAAATGAAACAAAGAAAAGTAAAAGATATTAAAATTCAAGAAATATTTTCTAAAGAAGTGATTAATTGAATAATAATCAGATTTCATTAGCAAAAGAAACAAAAAATATTTTAAAAAAATATGATTTAACTTTAAATCATAGCTTAGGTCAAAATTTCCTTATAGATGATGCAAAAAGAAATCAAATAATTAAATTTGGAGATATAAACTCATCAGATACTATTTTAGAAATTGGCCCAGGAATAGGTACATTAACTTTAGAAATTGCCAAAAAAGCAAAAAAAGTAATATGTATTGAGAAAGATAAGAAAGTCATTACTATCTTGAAAAATCGTATAAAGGATAATTCAATAGATAATGTTGAAATTATAAATGATGATGCACTTAAGGTAGACTTTCCAAAATTTGATAAGATAATATCTAATCTTCCTTATCAAATATCTTCCCCAATAACATTTAAACTTCTTAATTATCCTTTTAAATTTGGAGTATTGATGTATCAACAAGAATTCGCATATAGAATGTTAAGTAATGTTAGTGAAAGAAATTATTCAAGATTATCTGCAATGTTACATTTTAAAGTAGATATCGAATTATTAACAAAAGTTCCTTCAGAATGTTTTATACCAAAACCTAAAGTAGATTCTGCAGTTGTAAAACTTACACCAAATAATAAAATTGAAGATGAGGAAATATTTGAAAATTATGAAAAGGTTTGTAAAGCATTATTTCAACATAAGAATAAAAAAGCAGAAAATTCTATAATAAATTCCCGACATGAATTAGGTTACAATGATAAAAAAGAATTAAAAACAAATATTAAAAACCTGAATTCAGATAAACTAAATAAATTACTTGAAAAAAGAGTAATAAATTTAAGTCCTGAAGAAATACTTGAAATTACAAAATTATTAAGTGATATTTTATGAAAATGGGAAAATATGAAATTAAAACTGATGATTTAGTTTATAAACCTGCAGAAGATACTTTTCTTTTAGCAGAAAATCTTCAAATAAATAAAAAGGACACTGTTTTAGAAATTGGTACAGGATCTGGATTAGTTGCACTCTATGCAAGAGAAAAATCAAACCAAATTACAGTAAGCGATATTAATTTTAATGCTCTTGAAATTGCAGAAGAAAATTTTAAAAATAATGGTATTGATGATATTGAACTCGTATTTGGAAATCTTTATGAACCTTTTGAAAATAGAAAGTTTGATGTGATTCTATTTAATACTCCATATCTACCAACTGAAAATGAAGATATTATTGATGATGATTTAAATTATGCATTCGATGGTGGAGTAGATGGAAGAAAAGTCATAGACCCCTTTTTATATGGATTGAAAAAACATTTAAATGAACATGGAAAGGTTCAGATGATACAATCATCATTATCCAATATTGAAAAAACATTTGAAATTTTAGAAAATGAAGGATTTATATGTGAAATAACAAAAAAACAACATTTCTTTTTTGAAGATGTAGTTCTAATAACTGCTACTTTATTATAATAGTTATAATAGTTTGAATATCCTTAAAAACTTTTAATACTGTTAGAAGTATCTAAAATAATCTAAAATCATGAAAATTTAAATTTAATTAACTTTTTTTATATTAAACCATCTTTAAAAAAATAGACCAATATAAATACTTAGCTTATTTTAAAAATTTAATTATTTTTTTAAAAAAAAATATTTATTAAAAATAAGAAATCATTTTTAAATCTAATTCACAAGTTAATATCCAAGATCTATACAATTAATTAAATAATAGCTAAAAAAATATAATTAATAATCTAAGGGAATAAAAAAAAGTAGAATATAAGACTAAATTAAATAAGTAAAAGCAATAATTAGAAAAAATAGTTAAAAATTTAAAAATGAAGAAATTATTGAATTTCTCCATCAAATACTAATTCTGCAGGTCCTTCCATAAATGCTCCTAATTGATTACCTTCTTTATAAACTGTAAATTTAAGGTTTCCACCGGGAAGATGTAAAAGGACATTTGAATCAAATAGACCATTTTTATATCCTGCAATAGCAGTAGATGTAGCGCCAGTACCACAAGCAAGAGTTACACCAGCACCACGTTCCCATGTCCTCATTTTACCTTCATTTTTAGAGATAACTTCTACAAAATGAACGTTAATATTTTCTGGGAATAATCTATGAGTTTCAAATAAAGGACCAAACTTATCAATATCTACGCTATCAACATCATCAACAAAGATAATAACATGGGGATTTCCAACACTTAATACAGTGATATTAAATTTTTCTCCTCCAAGCTCTAATTCTTTATTAACACATTCTTCACTATCATAAATCATAGGAACTTCATCAGTTTTAAATGTAGATGTACCCATATTTACTCTAAAGAATTTAGGCTCATCATTTTCAAGTGTAATATCAATAGTTTTAATTCCACTTTTTGTTTCAACAGTCATTGACTCTGCTTCAAGTATTTTTTTCCTATATACAAAGTCAGCGAAACACCTGATACCATTACCACACATTTCTGCTTCTGAGCCATCTGGATTAAACATTCTATAACCAATATCTGCTTCAGATGAAGTTTCAACAAACAATACCCCATCGGAACCTACGCCAAAATGTCTATCACATAAGAAACGACATGCTTCAGGTTTATCAGATTCAGATATAAGAGTACCTGCACTTTCATCAATAATTACAAAATCATTACCAATTCCATGCATTTTTGAAAATTTTAATCCTTTTAAATCAACCATTAAAATTACCTCCAAAAATCATTGTAAGTAATCTGGAATAATCTGATTTCTAAATAAATCATCATATGTTTCAGCTTTACGTACTACTGTTGCATTTCCATCTTTAACTAAAATTTCAGCAGGTAAGGGTCTTGAATTATAATGTGATGCCATAGTAAATCCATATGCACCAGCATTTAATATTCCTAAAACATCACCTTCTTCAACTTCAGGTAAAGGTCTGTCCCTAGCAAATAAATCTCCAGATTCACAAACATCTCCAGCAACATCCACTTCTTCCTTAATAGGTGCACTCATTTTACTTGCATCAACAATATGATGGTAAGATCCATACATAGTAGGTCTAAGTAAAGTGTTAAATCCTGCATCCACACCAATATATTTCCTATAACTTTGTTTTACACTATTAACTTTAACAAGTAAATCAACAGCATCTGCAACAATATATCTTCCAGGTTCTAAAAACATTGTAGGTTTACCCATATTATACTCTTTAAGCTTTTCTTCAAAGTATTTGACATTTTCATGAGCAAAATGATCAATATCTAATGCTTTTTCTTCAGGAGTATAAGGTACACCAATACCTCCACCAAAATCGACAAATTCAAAATCGATTCCTGCTTCCTCATGGACTTTACCTGCAATATCCATAGTAGATCCAATTGCTAATTTAAATGGTTCTGGATCTAATATACCTGAACCAATGTGGGAATGAATACCTACAGGATCAAATCCTAAATCTTCTGCTAATTGGTATACTTCAACTGCTTCATTATCCATTATACCAAATTTACTCATTACACCACCAGTAATAGTATGTGCATGATGTCCTGCACCTACCATAGGATTCACTCTAATAGATAATTTAAGACCATTAGGATCTACAACATTAGCAAGTCTTTTAATTGCTGATACTGAATCAACATTTAAAATAACACCCATATCATGAACTTCTTTAAGTTCCTCATTAGTGATGTTGTTACCTGTAAATAAAATTCTATCAGGTGAGAAACCTAATTTTTCACAAGTATAAACTTCACCAGGTGAAACTGTATCTACACAACATCCTTCACTTTCAAGTATTTTCATAACTGCAAGGTTTGTATTTGCTTTACAAGCATAAAATACTTTAAAATCAGGATAATATTTAGAGAATGCATTATAAAATCTATTATAATTATCTCTTATTCTGTTTTCATCAATTACATAAATTGGGGAACCGAATTTATCAACAAGATCACATGCATCAGCACCACCAATATCTAAATGGTCTTTTTCATTTACTTTAATATTTAAATCCATTATAATCCTCCAGAATTTAAAAGAATTTTACAAGTCATCAATTAGTTTAAAATCAATATAATAATTTTATTAATAAAAATATTATATTCCTTACATTTATTATATAATTTTTAATATTTAATTTATTTTAAAAAAGATAACATTACTTATATAAACTTATTAATATATAAATTTTAGCTAAAGCAAATTATATTAAAATAAGATTTTATCTAAATTTGTTTAATAAAGTACTTAAGAAGGATAAGAAAATGAAAAAAGGATATGGACTTTCTGTAAGAGGAATAGCTAAAAAAAATGAGAAAATACTTGTTTTAAAAAGACATCCAAAGAGTAAAACTTTTCCAAATCAATGGGAATTTCCAGGAGGAAAAGCAGAACATAACGAATATTTCGATGAAACATTAACAAGAGAGTTTAAAGAAGAAACAAATTTAGAAGTTGAACCTTGTGGATTTTATGAGGCTATTGAAGATGAACAAATAAAAAAAATCACAATACAAATTTATATGTATGTAGATATACTTAATGACGAGGAAGTTAAAATTAGTAATGAACATGTAGATTATGCTTGGAAAGATGTAGATGAACTTAAAACTATGGATTTAAGTTGTACAACATTAAATGTTTTAAAAAAGAGAAATTGGAATATTTAAATTAGTAAAAAAATAAAGAATTAATAAGCTATATAATTAAAAAAAAATAAATCAATACTTTAAATTAATAAAAAAAATAAACCCTTAAATTAAAATAAAGAATAAACTCATTAAATCAATGAAAAAAATAGAAATTAGTAGAGAAAATAACTCTTTAAATAAAAAAATAGAAATTAGTAGAGAAAATAACTCTTTAAATAAAAAAATAGAAATTAGATTTCAGAAAATACTTCATCTAATTTTTCTACCATAACATTAATCTCTTCTTTTGTAATTATAAGTGCAGGAGCAATTCTTAAAACATTGCCTGCAGTACAATTAATTAAAACGCCTTTTTCTCTCATTTTATCAACGATGTTTCCACCTTCCATAGTAAGCTCAACACCTACTAAAAGGCCTAAACCTCTTACATCAGAGATGAAATCATATTTATCTTTTAAAGTATTCAATTTATCTTTAAGATATGTGCCCATTTCTTTAGCATTTTCAGAGAGATTTTCTTCATCAATAACATCAATTGTAGCATCAGCTGCAGCAGCTGCAAGTGGATTTCCACCGAAAGTAGAACCATGATCACCTGGTACAAATGCAGAAGCTACTTCCTCAGTTGCTAAAGTTGCACCAATAGGAATTCCTCCACCGAGACCTTTAGCAAGACTTACGATATCTGGTTTAATTCCAAATAAATCATGTGCAAAGAAAGATCCGCATCTTCCAACACCAGTTTGAACTTCATCAATGATAAGTAATATATCATTATCATTGCATAATTTTTGGATTCCATCCATATAATCTTGTTCTGCTACATTTACTCCACCTTCACCTTGTACTACCTCCAACATAATAGCTGCAGTATCATCACTTATTGCATCTTCCATAGCTTTTAAATCATTATATGGAACATGTTTAAATCCCGGTGGTAATGGTTTAAATGGTGCACTGAATTGATCTTGGCCAGTTGCAGTAACTGTTAACATTGTTCTTCCGTGAAAAGATTGTAATGCAGTGATGATTTCACCTTTACCAGTAGCCTTTCTTGCAAGTTTAATAGCAGCTTCATTAGCTTCTGCACCACTATTAGAAAAGAATGTTTTTGTAAAGTGAGATTTATTTGCTAATTTTTCTGCAAGTATTGCTGCTGGTTCATTATAATAAATATTAGATGAATGAATCATTTTTTCAGCTTGTGTTTTAATAGCTTCAACAACTTTTTCATTAGTTTGACCAACATTATTTACTGCAATCCCTGCAAAAAAATCCAAGTATTCTTTTCCATCTTTATCATAGACTTTAACCCCATGTCCATGATCTAGAACAATAGGTTGTCTACCATAAGTATGCATTACATATTTATCATAATTATCCATAACTTCTTTAGTATTCATAATAATAACACCTTAATTAATTGAAAAATAATAATTTTTTAAAACTTATAAGAAAAAAATAGTTTTATAATAAAATAAAACAATCAAGTAGTAATTTTATATTTTATTTAATATAAATTTAATTTATAAATAGAATCATTATTAAAATATTTAAAATTTAGCAGAAAATTAATAATATTAAAAAGATAATTAGTATAAAATTTAAATTATTATTTTTATAATAATTTAATTGAAATAAATTATATAATAAAAATTAATTATAAGTTTAAAAAGAGGATATTATGGAATGTGTAAAACTTGGGAAAACAGATTTAATTGTAAATAAAATTGGTTTTGGGGCATTACCTCTTCAAAGAGCGAAAGAAAAAGATGCAATAAATTTTCTAAAAAAAGCATATAACAATAAAATTAATTTTTATGATACTGCAAGAGCTTACTCAAATAGTGAAGAGAGAATGGGTAAAGCATTGTCAGATGTTCGTGAAGATATATACATTGCAAGTAAGACTAAATCATTAAAACCTGAAGAAGTGTGGAAAGACCTTGAAACTAGTCTTAAAAATCTTAAAACGGATTATTTAGATTTATATCAATTCCATAACCCTCCTTTCTGTCCAAAACCTGGAGATGAACATGGAATATATGACGTATTCCTTGAAGCAAAGGAAGAAGGTTTAATAAATCATATAGGTATAACATCACATAAAAATGCCCTTGCAATTAAGGAGATTAAAAGTGGATTATTTGAAACCATGCAATATCCTTTTTCATATTTAAGTGATGAAAGAGATTTTAGAATTATTGATTTATGTAATAAAAATAATATGGGATTTATTGCAATGAAAGCAATGAGTGGAGGATTATTAAAACAATCAAAAGCAGCATATGCATTTATGGAGGAATATCCTACTGTCCTACCAATATGGGGAATACAAAAAGAAAGGGAATTAGACGAATTTTTAACTTATCAAAAAGAAGATGTTAAACTTAATAGTGAACTTAAAAAAGTTATAGAAGAAGATAAAAAAGAATTATCTGGGGATTTCTGTAGAGGATGTGCATATTGTCAACCATGCCCTAATGATATTAATATTAACATGTGTGCTAGAATGTCACTATGGATTAGACGTTTTCCTACTGAACCATACCTTACTCAAGAATATCAGGAAATGATGGAGAAAACCCTTGAATGTGAAGAATGTGGTGAATGTCTCAGTAAATGTCCATATGAACTTGATATTCCAAGACTTCTTCGTGAAAATTACGAAGATTATCAAAATGTATTATCTGGAAAAACAAACACATATAAAAACTAAGAACAAGACCCGAAATATAAATAAACACAAAAGATTTATTAATAAAATAGATTAAATAAAAAAACCATAATTTAATATTTAATTATAAATATAAATATTAATGTTCAATAAAATTTTAGAACATAAAAAGAATTAAAGTGATAAAATGAAAAAAGCTATTATGGAAACTGAAAAAGGAACAATTACATTAGAATTATTCCCTAATGAAGCTCCTGGAACTGTTGCTAACTTTGAAAAATTAGCAAATAGTGGATTTTATGATGGATTAACTTTCCACAGGGTAATTCCAGATTTTGTTATTCAAGGAGGAGATCCTAGAGGAGATGGAACTGGAGGACCAGGTTACACAATCAAATGTGAAACTGAAGGAAACCCACATAAACATGGAACTGGTGCTTTATCTATGGCTCATGCAGGTAAAGATACTGGTGGAAGTCAATTTTTCATTACTTTATCTCCACAACATCACTTAGACGGTGTACATACCGTATTTGGTCAAGTTATTGAAGGTATGAATGTTGTATATGATATTAAACAAGGAGATAAAATGACAAAAGTTAGAGTACAAGGATAATTCCTTTACTCCAACTATTATTAAAAGATTTATCACTAATTTTAAAAATTTAAAAATAAACTTATTTAAATAAACTTCCTTACTAATTTTACTAAAAATATTAATAACACAATTTATTAAAAGCTAAAAAAAAACTAATTTTTACTAAAAATATAAACACAATATTGAAGATAATTTTCTAAAATAAATAAAATTAATAAAAAGATAGTTTTATTAAAATAAGCTTTAAAAACAATTTAAAGAAAGTAAAACTATTATAAAAAGACAAATAAGTAGTTAAATTTAGATTTAACTAGATGTATTAAATTTATCTTTTGATTTAATTCCTACAAGTGATGCGAACACTGCACATATGCAGAATATTACACCAATTCCACAAATTATTTGAGAACTTCTTACAATTAATGATGCATATTTTGTAGATAAAGTTAAAGTACCCATTATCCAGGAAAATACCAAAGTTAAAAGTCCTAAGCTTAAAGTTTGACCAATAGTTCTCATTGCAGCTTGTGATGCTGATGCAGTAGGTGCATCTTTTGGAGGTACAGAACTCATAATTGCATTGGTATTTGGTGATGAAAAAAGCCCCATTCCTAAACCTTGAAGTATCATTGCAAGGATAATAAGATAAATTGAAGTTTTAGAATTTAAAAACGTAAATATTACTAATGCAATTGTAGCAATACCCATTCCAATAGCTGCTAACTTTTGAGGATGTATTCTATCAGATAATTTTCCAGCATTTGGTGCCATTATAGCCATTATAATTGGAGTTATAATAAGCATTGCTCCAGCCATCTGTGAATTCCAACCCCTTACATATTGCAAGTGATAATTAATTATTGTTGTTACAACCATAATTGCAAGATAACTACATAATGATGCAATATTTGATGATAAAAATTTTGCATTATTAAACAGGCGTACATTAAAAACAGGATATTTCTGTTTTAACTCCCAAACACCGAATATAAGAAGTAATATTATACCAATAACTGTAAATATTAAACCTTCATGTGTGTTTAATGTTGTAAAACCATATACGAATGATAATATACCAAGTGCATAAAATATTGAACCTATAATATCAAGTGAATCCTCTTCATAAGTTTTCCATTCATGTGGAATTTTAAATATAGTTAAAAATATAGACAATACTAAAAATGGAATCACTACATAAAACATAGATCTCCAACCAAGATGATATACTAAAAATCCACATATTACTGGAGAAAGTGAAATAGCCAAATAAACACCAGTTACTGTATATCCTAATGCTTTACCCCTATTTTTAGGAGATACTGCAGACACAACCATAGCCATTGCAGCAACATTTACAATTGAAATACCAATACCTTGAATAATCCTGGATATGAAAAATATTTCTGTTGAAAATGATATACATGCCCCAATAGATCCTATTAAATAGATAATAAGACCAATAACTAAAGACTTTTTAACACCATATTTTCCAGATATCTGTCCTGCAGGTATAGTGCATGCTGCAATTACAAGGAATAAAATAGTTAAAACCCAATTTTGTACTATATTACTCATTCCAAAATCCATTCCAATTGCAGGTAAACCTACAACTACACCATTAGATAAAAATACTCCGAAAAATGATGTGATAAAAGAGACAAAAATTACATAAAACTCTAAATCTAACTTTTTATTCATATTCCCACCATTTTTATAAAGAACTTTAAAAGGCAACATTTAAAGTGATATTTTATAAAGATTTTAAATTAAAATCATAAATTGATATCTCAAATATTAAATTTTATAATTGAATAAATAATTACAAAAATACCCTTTATAAACTTCTTTAAATACTATTTATATAAATACAATTATATAATTTTTTTAGAATATGCTAATTTAAAAATAAATAAAGAAACAAGCTTTATAAAAGGGAATATAAAAAAGCAATATATTTAAATCCATTAAAAAATTATTAAATTTAAAAAATAGAAATTATTACTTGATAAATAATAATTTAAAAAAATATAATTATAAACCAATAGCTAAGAACTTATTATATAATAAAAAATATAATCATTAAACCATAGCTAAGAACTTATTTTTTTAAAATATCCATAAGTCCAGATTTACGAGCATAATGGAAAAGATATAATTGAACATAACCTGCATAATCTCCAAATTTATCCATTCCAAAATCCCTTATTTTATTAACGGAAACGTCTTCATTATCAAAATACAAATAAGACATAATTCTTTTAATCCACACATCAGTTGGAAATGCTTCTTTAAAATTAAAACCATATAATAAAATACAATCTGCTACTTTAGGACCAACACCCTTAATTTTAATAATCTCATCAAAAGCTTCATCATAAGTCATGTTAAAGAATTCATTAAAATCAGCCTCAAGTGAAAATATCTCACTTGCTTCTTTAACATATCTTACCCTATAACCAAGTCCACAAGATTTGAGATTATTTGTATATGAATCTAATTTTCTTTGTTTATCATCAGCTTCATATTCCTCTTCTTTTGTTTCATATGCAGACATTAAAACTTCAGAAGGAGGGAATTTATAATAAGTTCCAGAAGGAAAACTAAATTCGTCTCCCCAAATCCGCTTTATATCACTTATACTATTAGTCCATCTTGCAATAGAATTATTTGAAGATGAAATTGATGAAATGATAGCTTCAAATGGATCAATAGCTTCAAAAAGTCTTAATCCTTTACAAAAATCTACTGAAGGAGCAAGTTTTTCATCATTCTTTAAATATTTATAGAAACTATTGATATCATAATCCAGATCAAATATTCTCCTTACTTCAGAAGAAATTTTAGACTCAAAATCTTTTTTATCCAAAATAAAATCTTCCATAACTTCTGGAACTTCATAATTTAAACTAAAAGAATTAATATCCCTCTGTGAAATCTTCAATAATACTGGAATATTATTTAATAATATAACATTATTATAAGTTGATGTATTCCCATCAAACTTCCATGGAGCTTGTGAAGTTTGACCTGATTCTTGGGTTAATTTAATATTAATTAAATCATTAAATTCCATTTAAACCTCCTCCCAATTAGATACAAATAATTTTTATAAAATATAAAATAAAATTATAATCTTACATTAATTCCGTTTTCATTCAAATAATTTTTAACAAGAGGCACAGGATATTCGTCAAAGTGGAAAATACTTGCAGCTAATGCTGCAGAAACATCAGTTTTTTCAAATGCTTCCTTAATATCTTTAGGAGTACCTACACCTCCAGAAGCAATTACTGGAATATCCACTGCATCATTTATTGATTTAGTTAAATCAAGATCATAGCCATTTTTTGTACCGTCTGCATCCATAGAAGTTAAAAGAATTTCACCAGCACCTCTTTCCTGACATTCTCTTGCCCAGTCTATTGCATCCATACCTGTAAATTTACGGCCACCATAAATACTACAATCAAACCAACAATACTTACTTTCATCACTTAATCTTGGATATTTAATTTCTACAACATTTTTATCAGGAGCATCTTCAGGACTTTCCACATATCTTCTTTTTGCATCAATACCAACAACACATGCTTGTGAACCTACAATTTCAGATGCTTCATTTATCAAATTAGGATTATGAATAGCTGCAGTATTAGTAGAACATTTATCTGCACCTGCTTTAAGCATATTAAGATAATCATCTACTTTCCTAATTCCACCACCAACACATATAGGTATAAATACATTTTCAGTAAGCCTTTTAATAACATCAACCATTGTTTCTCTTCTTTCATGTGAAGCAGTGATATCAAGAATTACAATTTCATCTGCACCTTGCTCATAATATTTAGTTGCAAGTTCTACAGGATTTCCTGCATATTTGATTTCCTTAAACTCTACTCCCTTAACAACACGACCTTCTGGAACTTGAAGGTCACAATCCAAACATGGAATAACTCTTTTAGTTAACATGATATAACCTTAATTTTATATACTAATTATGTATATTAGTTTAATAATATAAAAAATATTATAATTAAATAGAAAAGGAATTAAAAAAACATAATACTAAAAAAATAAATTTATTAATTAAAAAAAATAGAAATATTAGTATGGTCCTATGGTCTAGTCTGGAATGACGCGGGACTTCGGATCCCGAGGCCGGGGGTTCAAATCCCCCTAGGTCCGCTATTTTTAAATATTTGAATTAAACTATATTGTAAATAATCATATTTTTAAAAAATAAGCTTATTATAGAATATATTAAAAGATTAAACTAGATATAAAATAAAAATATTCTATAATCATAAATTTAAACTATTTTTAAAATTTAAACAATAATATAATGATTATAATAAAACTAATTAAACTTTATATAATCATTTTCAACAATTGCCTCTTTAAAGAAATCGGGAATAAGAGATCTGTATAAAGGACTCTTAAACAACATTAAAATATCTTTATCTAGAACATATGTTGTACAATAATCGTCTTCAGCCCTCATTCCTCTACCATATGCTTGCATAATTGTCATTACTGTTTTATATGCATACCAACGTTTATCTCTTTTTTGCCTTAAATTAATTTGTTTATCACCAAGATAAGGAAAAGGTACTTTATATATTATTTGAAAACGACATTTATCATATGGTAAGTCAACACCTTCACTCATAGAGGGAGATACAAGAACTAATGGATCTGAATCCTTTTCAAAGTAATCAAGAACCCTTTGCCTATTTGCAGAAGTATGTGAAATTAATCTTGCATTAGGAATATTTTGAGTAATGAATCTAGAACACTTATAGCTATGAGAATGTATTAATCCCTTTTCATCACTATGTCTTCTTAAAATTTTATTAATAATAGGTATAGTTTTAGGTGCTGTTTTCTTAATCCTGTTTTTAGACATTTTACCTGCTAAATCAAGAATAATTGGCCTTTTTTCAGGTGGAAATGGACTATCCACTTTAATATAATAAACTTCATCTGGATTTAAACCTAACCATTTTGAAAACATTTTATGAGATAGGATAGTAGCACTCATAAATATACATATATCCCCATATTTAAGAAGATTATCCTTAGCATATTTATTAACCCTTAATGGTTTAAATGATACACTATATTCATTAGAATCAATAACCCAATTTTTAGGTTCATGTTCAAGATGATCTCTTAAAAGCTTAATTCTACTAATAGTCCTTCTAATTCTATCTACTTTATTCATAGGTAAATTTTTTAAATCCACATCATGGTATGATTCATAAAGTGATTCAAGTTCTAAAATCCAATCTTCAACACTACCATCTTTAAGAGTCTCTTTAGATATTCTTCTTTTAATATCCTTTTCAAGTCTTTGATTAGATAAAGTAAGTTCTAAACTATTCATTAACTTATTTTCAATATTATGAGCCTCATCAAGAATTAAGAGGGATCTTCTACCAAAATGTTTAACATAATTTAACTCAAGAATTGCATAATCGTAATTCATTAAAGTTATTGGTGAATTAATAGCATTTGATTTCTGTTCCCAATAATTACAATGATTATCAGAATTATAATAAATATCATTTCCAAATGAATCTTCAAATGCAATAGTTGAAGTTAATTTAGGAACTTTTGTAATTGAAAATGGACAGAAAAATTTCTTAGAATTTACTGTGGTCTTACATACACCCATATCACAAGTAGATTCAGAGCCTCCCATTAAACAAGAAAAATTGGATCTTCCTTTAACTATAGGAAAACCGAATTCCTTAGAATATTGGTGCTGTAATTGTTTTGTCATTGTGAGGATATATGCAGAACCATAAATATTTGCAAGTGTTGTAGCAATTGCAGATTTACCAGTACCTGTTCCTGCTTCTAGTACAATATATTTATACCCATTAGAAATTGCATCTTCAATATTTTGAATAATATCTAATTGCCCAGTCCGTGGTTCTTCAAATGGAAAATTTTCAATAATACCATCATCAATATTGGGATATTCTTTTTTTAATTGATTTATTTTATCATCATCAAGTTTATGATTATCTATAGAATAAACATCAGGTATAACATCATCGACTGTGTTATTTGGTTTTCTATTTGAAAAATCATCTAAAGAATTAGATTTGTTAGAATTTTTATATTTACCACAAACACAGTTTTCTTTTAACATACCACAATTAGGACAAAATAAAGAATCAGTCATAATAAGTATATTTGAAATATAAATATATTAAATATTATGATAGTAATTGAAAAGTATTTTATTAGATAAAATCTATTAAAAAAATTAATAAAAACAATAAATTAAAACTAAAAATTAAGAAAGATTAAAAAAGATTAAAAATTAAAATATAGTATTTAGGAAAAAACTTAATCCTATAAAGTTTTTAAACAGTGATAAGATATAAAAAATTAAATAATAATATACAATTTTAAAATTATTAAATTTTAATATAAATATTCATTAGGTGATAAAATGGCTAAAAAAGGAAAATTATATGGAATTGGTGTAGGACCAGGAGATACTGAACTTATAACATTAAAAGCTGCAAAAATAATTGATAAAATTCCAGTAATCTTTGCACCACGTTCATCCCCAAATAAACACAGTATTGCTTTGTCCATTGTAGAACCTCTTATTGAAAAAAGGAAAAATAAAAGAGTAATGATAGTAGAACCAGTATTCCCTATGAAAGAAGATGTTGAAAGTCTAAAAAGAAATTGGGAACAGGCTTCACTTTTACTTGCTGAATATTTAAATAGTGGACATGATGTTGCATTTGTTACATTAGGTGATCCATCAATATTTTCAACATTTACATATGTACAAAAAAATCTTGAAGATAAATATGAAATTGAAGTAATTCCAGGAATTACATCTTTTACTGCATGTGCTGCAAGTATTGGTAAACCTCTTGTGGAAAAAAATCAAATTTTAACAGTTATTCCAAAAATAGATGAAAGATTAGACGATTTAATAGATAAAGGAGACACCTTTGTTATTATGAAAACTTCAAGGAATACTGCAGAAGTTGAAAAAGTAATAAATGAAGATCCAAGAGAAAAAGATATTACATCTGTTGAAAATTGTACACGTGAAAATGAAAAAATTCTTAAAGGGTTTTCAAAGGATAAACCATATCTTACAACTACAATAGTAAAATTTGATAATGATAATGATAATTAAATTTATCATTACTTAATCTTATTTTAAA
>JBJFGN010000040.1:16350-19314 GCA_051892775.1 Methanobrevibacter sp.
AAAAAAAATAAACAAAAAACAATGAAAAAACAAAAAAAACCTAATCTAAACAAAAAAAATAAACAAAAAACAATGAAAAAAAGAGAATTATGAAATCTAATCATAATTCTATTTCATATCTATACAATACCTTGAGTTTGCATAGCATCAACGACACGTTCAAATCCTGCTACATTAGCACCAAGAACGTAATCTTTTTCTGCATCATATTTAGCTGAAGTAGTATCCAATTTAGTGAAAATATCTTTCATGATTCTTTTTAACATAGTGTCTACTTCATCAAATGTCCAAGATAATCTTTCTGAGTTTTGACTCATTTCAAGTGCAGATACAGCTACTCCACCAGCATTAGCTGCTTTTGCAGGTCCAAATAACACTCCATTATCTTGTAAGTATTTAGTTGCTTCAAGGGTGGTAGGCATATTAGCACCTTCAGCTACAGCAAAAGTGTTGTTTGCAACTAATTGTTTAGCATCCTCAATACCTAATTCATTTTGAGTTGCACATGGTAAAGCTACATCAGCTTCAATTTGCCATACTCCCCTACCTTCATGGTATTCTGCAGAAGATCTTTCTGCTGCATAATCAGACATTCTTCCTCTTCTTACTTCTTTAACATCTTTAAGTAATGCTAAGTCTATTCCTTCAGGGTCATATACCCAGCCAGTAGAATCAGAAGCAGTTACAGGTTTAGCACCTAATTCATATGCTTTTTCAATTGCATAAATAGCTACATTTCCTGCACCAGAAACAGTTACAGTTTTACCTTCAAATGATTCACCATTAGCTTTTAACATTTCATTGGTGAAATATAACAATCCATAACCAGTAGCTTCAGTTCTTGCTAATGAACCACCGAAACTTAATCCTTTACCAGTTAAAACTCCTTCAAATTGACCAGTTAATCTTTTGTATTGACCATATAAATAACCAACTTCACGAGCACCTACACCAATATCTCCTGCAGGTACATCAACATCTTGACCAATATGTCTGTATAATTCATTCATAAAACTTTGACAGAAAGCCATTACTTCACGATCAGATTTTCCTTTAGGATCAAAGTTAGATCCACCTTTTCCTCCACCAATTGGAAGTCCAGTTAAAGAGTTTTTGAAGATTTGTTCAAAACCTAAAAATTTAATAATTCCAATATTTACTGAAGGGTGGAAACGAAGACCTCCTTTGTAAGGTCCAATAGCACTATTGAATTGTACACGGTATCCAGTATTTACTTGTACTTGCCCATTATCATCTACCCATGGAACTCTAAATTTAATTTGTCTTTCAGGATTTGCTAATCTTTCTAAAAGAGCATCTCTCCTGTATTCTTCTTCATTTTGTTCAACAACTACTCTTAAAGAGTTTAAAACTTCATTCAAAGTTTGGTGAAATTCAGGTTCACCTGGATTTTCTTTAGTAACCTTAGCAATTACATCATCGACATAAGACATATTTTTAATATCTCCCTTTGATTTTTTTTAACGTTTTTAACAAAATATAATACATTAAATATTATATTACTAGCGATATTATATCCATGAATAAAATTAGTCGGAAGAAGTCTTCCTTATTCCCATGGAACACTATTTCCATATCACAATCTTATTTTGAATATCTTAATATAAATACATTTTCTAAAAATTCGAAATAAAGTATTTTTAGTAATATTTAAAGAAAAAATAAAGAAAAAATTAAAAAATTTTTAATTATTTAAATTTAAAATAAGATATTGTTGAAATTATCAATTTAGGATATGGCTTATTTTTAATTAAATATTAAACTTAATAAAGAAAATAAAATCTAAATAAATATATTTGAAAAAACTTTTAGATATAATCATTGAATTTAATAAATTAATTCTTAAAAGGATAAACTCAATGATTTAATTAGATAATTTAAAAAAGCCATTAAAAATAAAAAAAGAAAATATTAAAATTTAAAGGTTAAACTCATCATTTAAAGATTCAATAGTGAATTTACAACATTCATCTCCCATGGTATAACATTGAATCTCAGTTACATCAACATCAGTATTGAAATAAGAAGTAAATAAAGATTCAAGAATACCTGAATCTAAGTAACATGAAGGTTTACCTGTTTTCGGTAATAACTCACATTCAAAGCAGTCTACAGCAGTGACCACTATAATATCTCCAACTTCAATATTGAGTTTACCTAAACCTTTTGTTTCCCAAAATTTTTTAATATTTTCTAAAAACTTATTTAAATCCTCATCATACAATTTAGGGAATAATGCTTTACCTATATTACATCCAGTTTCATATAAAATAGGATTTATATTAAAACCTTCTTGGATTAAAGTAGATCTTAGAGTATGGTATAATAATAATGAAAAATTAAAATCATCACCAGTATTGATAATATTGTTTAATAGGTAATTTGCTTTTCTTTCGTCTAATTCTTTAGGTATAGATGGTTTAATTTCACCTAAAAATTTAGAATTAATATAAAAGATCTTTTTACGATTGTCTTGTGGATTAAATCTATAATTAATAACACCTTTTTCACGTAAAGATTTAAGATGAACGGAAATTGTTGATTTAGATCTACCAGTATTAGCAACAATTTCATCAAATTCCATATCAGTAGTTTTAAGCATCTCTAAAATTGTAAGCTTAACAGGACTTTTTACTACATTAACGCCAATACTACCATCATTTTTAGAAAAAATTTGTATTGGTTTAGTTTTGTCTAATATTTTACCCTCAACATTATTGCTAATCATTTTAATACCTCTAAAATTTTATCATGTTTTTTCCAATAATGATAAAAATTAAATGATTATTAGTATATTAAATTTATTGTTTGTAATTAGTGTATTATATGTTAATCATATTATATAAATTTATACAATATACAATATTTTAAGATAAAATTAAAAATAATAAATTAAAATACTATTTTTCTTAAACTTTTTATTTATTTAATCAATTAATTATA
>JBJFGN010000041.1:0-2710 GCA_051892775.1 Methanobrevibacter sp.
TTTCTGATTTGATACTTTTTATCTTTATTTTTTTATAATTAATAAGAAAATTTAATTTTAAATAAAGATAATATTATTATTGAATAACTATAGAATATATATTATAGAAATTTAAATTATTATTTAAACTTGTTGAAATCATCTAATTTTAAGATGAATTTATTTTTATCTTAAGAGTTAATAGTTAAAATTTAAAATAAAATAGGTTTTAAACAGTATTGTTTGATATTTAAATAAAGATGTGATAAAATGTTTATGGGAGCATCTACAGAACAAGGAATGGATATTGCAACAAAAAGTAGGGAAATTATTCGTTCACTTATAGGTGATGATACAAAGGATATGACTCCTGCTGAAAGAGATATTGTTGAACGTGTAGTTCACTCAACTGCTGATCCAGAATATAGTAAACTTATTTCAATAAGTCCAAACTTTGTTGATGTAAGTATTAAGGCACTTAAAAATAATGAGGATATACTTACAGATATTAATATGGTTAAAGTAGGTATTACTCAATATGATGGTAATGTCTATTCCTATATTAAAGATGATAATGTAAGAGAATATGCAAAAGATAAAGGAATTACAAGAGCTGCCGCTGCAATAGAATATGCTGCTAAAGAAGATTTTGAGGGAATCATTGTTATTGGAAACGCACCCACATCTCTTTTTAAGTCAATTGAACTTGTTGAAAAAGGAGAATTAAATGCTAAATCAATTGTTGGGGTTCCTGTAGGTTTTGTAAAAGCCGCAGATTCAAAAGAAGCTCTTTCAAAAACAAACATTCCCCATGTGATTACTCGTGGTCCTAAGGGAGGAACACCAATTGCTGTAGCATGTGTTAATAGTTTAATTTCAACTATGAAGAATGAAAATTATTATCAATTGAAAGATTGAACTTTTTTAAATAATGAATAGATTATTATACTTAACTTATTGATATATTAACTAAATTAATTCATTGAATTTTTAATTAAATTTAGTTATATGATAATTAAATAAACAACTGACGTGATATTATGAACTCAAAAGAATTATATGAATTAGCTAAAGAATGTATGCCTGGTGGAGTAAATTCTCCTGTAAGGGCATATGAACCTTATCCATTTTTTGTAAAAAAAGGGCACGGATCAAAAATATATGATGAAGATGGAAATGTTTATATTGATCATTGTCTTGCTTATGGACCATTGATTCTTGGTCATGCAGATGGTGTTTTAAATCATGCAATAGAACAACAATTAAAATTAGGTAATGATTTCGGTGCACCTCATGAAAAAGAAATCGAACTTGCTCGTGAAGTAATTGATAGAGTGCCTTGTGCTGAAATGGTAAGGTTCTGTAATTCTGGAACAGAAGCTACAATGAGCGCAATTAGACTTGCAAGGGGATTCACTGGTAAAAATAAAATTATTAAATTTGAAGGAGCATATCATGGAGCACACGATTATGTACTTGTAAAATCAGGTTCTGGAGGAGCATGTAAACCAGATTCTCTTGGAATTCCTGAAGAAACAACTGTAAACACATTATCTTGTCCATATAATGATGAAGATGCTTTAACTGATTTAATTGTAAAAAATGAGGATGATATTGCTGCAGTTATTATTGAACCAGTAATGGGAAATATTGGTTGTGTTGTGCCTGATGAAGGTTTCCTTGAATTTGTACGTGAAATTACAAAAGAAAAAGGTATTTTATTAATCTTCGATGAGGTTATCACTGGATTTAGAATAGCACGTGGTGGTGCTCAAGAGTACTTTGATATTAAACCAGACATTGCAACTTTCGCTAAAATTTTAGCAGGCGGATTCCCGATTGGTGCAATTGCAGGACGTAGGGATATTATGGAAATGTTTGCTCCAGCTGGACCTATCTATCAGGCAGGAACACTTAGTGGTAATCCAATTAGTATGGCTGCAGGTATTGCTACCATGAAACAACTAGATTATAATTTCTATAATGATCTTAACAGTAAAGGACAAGATTTAAGGGAGTCAATATCTGATACTGTTGAAGATTTAAATCTTAATGTTCAACCTGTTGGAATAGGATCTATGTTCCAAATTTATTTTAATCCTAATGAAGTACATAATTATGCTGATGCTCAAAAATCAGATACTAAACGTTTCAATGTATACTTTAAAGAGTTGCTTAAGCAAAATGTCTTTATACCACCTAGTCAATTTGAATGTAACTTTATTTCAATTAAACATACTGATGAAGATTTAGAAAAAACTGCAGATGCAATTGAAAATGCCCTTAAAGTTGCATATGAATTAGATTAATTCATTTTTTCTTTTTTTCTTTTTTTAAAGTATATGGTATTTTATAATTAAGATTTAAATTCTCTAATTTTATTTGGTTGAAAGCCTATTTTATTGGAATCTTAATTTTCTAAAATCTATTTTATTCCTGATTTGGGATAATAATATAGATTTAATGTTTTAAACAAAACCTAGATTTTAATAAGATTTTATAAATTTCAAATTAAATTCATTGTTTTAAACCTTAATTCTATTTAAAATTTTTATTTGAATATATAATTTCATAATACATTCCAATTTCTTATAAAATTAGCTTTTTTTTTAAGGTTTTTTTCGTATGCTTTAATCGTTATTATTAAAATAAGGTTTTTTTTTAAGGTTTTTTTCGTATGCTTTAATCGTTATTATTAAAATAAGGTTTTTTTTAATGTCTTTATAAAAAT
>JBJFGN010000041.1:2810-3966 GCA_051892775.1 Methanobrevibacter sp.
TTTTTTTTAATGTCTTTATAAAAATAAGTTTATTAAATTTTTAAATTTAAAATTTATAAATAAATTTTTAGGATAAAGAAGTTAAATTTTAACTTTTTATCCAAATAATGATCCAAATCCTTTAGTGGATAATAATCCAACAAAGTCTCCTTTTGGAGTCATTACAATATTTCCTTTTGAGTATTGGTCAAGTGCAGTTTGAACCATTGCAGCTTTTTTACTTGGATCTTTAGTTGCATTTGCTAATGCTTTGGTTAACATTAATACGGAGTTACCCCTAGTATTTTTAGCATTATATTGTTCTTCACGGACTATACTAATTGAACTTGTATTAACTTGTTTTCCATCAACATATAATGGGCCTGCAGAATTCATGACTGCATTCATTGCCTCTGTGTTAACAGCTACAACTGCATCAATATTAACGTGGGTGTTATATTCTACAATTTCTTTAGCATTTATCATTGATTCTGTGGTATTATTATACCAGAATGAATCGTGAAGTAACATTTTAGATCCTGCACCTTGTGCTTGCGCTTCAGCAGGTTCGGCTTTAGTTGGGTGAGTCATACCATGAGGATAGACAGCAGTATAATTTTTGACAGTTCCATTTTGTAAATGAACAATAAATGCCATATCACATGCTCCCATTCCTGGACGTTTTTCACTTTCATCAATAGCACAGACAAGAACATTTTTATCACCTTGTGCTAGTTCGCCAGAAGGTTGACCTCCTCCCAAGAAGAGTGTACCGACTAATACTGCAACCATACCAACTAATATTACTATTAATATTGCAATAATTAGTTTTTTAGTTCTTCTCATATTTCTCACTTAAAAATTTTTCATGACTCAAAGTTATTATACAACAAAATATAATTTTTAATTAAAAAAATTCATTTATCAGTAAATAAATTAAATCTTAGTTATTTTATATTTTTTATTAAATATAAATATTGTTGCTTTTTTATAAATTATTCTTGAATTTATATATTATTTTTAAATTTGAATAGATTAACATAATTTAATCTATTATTCTTAAGTGTATAGAATTTCTTAATTTTATTTATTTTTAATCAAAATTATTTAATTCAGTTCAAATTCTTTTTTAAGTTAATTTTAACTTATTAAATTTAATTTAAGTTTTATATATAAT
>JBJFGN010000042.1:0-18317 GCA_051892775.1 Methanobrevibacter sp.
TATTTTTATTTTTTTATTATATTTTTTATTTAACATTTATATTTTTTTTTTAACTTTAATATATATATTATTTTTTAAAAATAATTATTTTAAAGACTTTAATTTTTTAATTTTTTTTACTTTGTCATATTTTTTTAGAAATTTTTAGAAATATTTATATATTATTATGACAAACTATTATTTAGTTCTACTTGGAGGTAGAAATTGTGGTAGATGGAAAGTTAAATAAAGAAATGGGAAAAAGGATTAAAAAATTAAGACTATCTCAGAATCTTAACCAATCAACTATCGCTGATTATTTGGGGGTAAATCAGAGTACAGTTGCAAAAGTTGAATCTGGGAATAGATCTTTAAATTTAAATTCATTAATCAAATTAGCTACTTTATTTGGTTGTTCTAGGGAGTATCTTCTTGGAATGACTGATGAGTATGTTCCATTAAATTTTGCATTCCGTTCTAAAAATGTTGATGTAAAAAATTTAGAAGCTATTGCAGCTATTAATAAAATTGTCTTAAATATTGATTTTTTAAATGACTTAAAAGATGATGAGGAGAATCAAGAATGAAAAGCCTAATTGAATTAAATGCACTTGCAGTAGAATTGAGAGATGAATTAAATATTAGTCCTTATTCTTCTATTGATTTATTTAACATTATACCATCCTGCTTTACTTCAGCTACTATAATATTTTATCCAATGTCTGATTATACTAGTGGTATGTGTATTCGTAATGGTAATGAGAGTATTGTTGGTATTAATTCTTCTACATCTCTAGGTAGACAAAGATTCACACTTGGTCATGAGATGTATCATTTATTATATGATGAAAACTTTTCTGATGAATTAAGAGTTTGTAATTTTGATGATGAAACTGATTCAGAACTTGAAGCTGAAAATTTTGCATCATTTTTAATAATGCCTTATGAAGGTCTTAAAAAACATATGAAAATCCATAATATTAAAAAATGGGCTTTAGATGATGCTATTGTTTGTGAACAATATTTTCAAATTTCACATCAAGCTTTACTTTATAGGTTGCTTCAACATAATTTTGTTAATCAAGAAGAGTATAATCAATTATTAAACGTTAAAATTACTCATGAAGCGAAATTACGAGGTTTTGATAAATCAATTTATGAAAAGACTAATTGTGTTCGTCATGTTGTTGGTAATTATGTTCGTCTAGTTGAAAAAGCATATCATTCCCATCTTATATCTAAAGATAAAAGAAATAGTATGTTATTAGATGGTTTTCAAGATGAAATTGTTTATAAATATGAAGGGTGACCTTTATGGAAAATAGACCAGCTTATTTACTTAATGATGTATTATTCTTATTTATTAAATTGGATATGGAGGATATTTTAATAGATCAATTTTCTAATATGATTATTACTCCTTTAATATATGAAGAATTATCCTTAGAACCATATGTTAAAGAAAAATTAGATGATTTAATTAAAAATAAAATAATTAGTGTTAAAGATATTAAAGTCTTTTCTAATGAATTTGAGGTTTTCATGGAGTTAAGTTGTAGTGATTATCTAGGTGATAATTCAGCATCTCTACTTGCAAAAGCACGTGTTAATAATGGAGTTTTTGTATGTTGTTATGTTGAAGATTTTAAAGATTATCTTAATAAATATAATATTGACAGTTTAAGTTTTGAAGAGATATTAGATAATGGAATTAAAAAAGATATAATTAATCATGAGGATATTATTAATATTTTAGATAAAATGGAACATCTTAAAGTATCTTTTAAAGAAGAATATCTCTTAAAGTTAAGAAATAAATATCATATTGATTAGTTTTTAATTCATCTTAAAATAATTTAGATTTAAAAAAAAATTTGTTTAAATATTGTTGAAATATTTATTGGTGAATATGTATGATTTTTTATAGTTTAAACTGATGAAACTATTATTTAAAATTAGCATTCTTATAATATACAAGAAGGTTTGTAATTTATTGTATATTTATTGAAATAAAGTTTATCATTTGGGTGAATATGTATTGATTTCTTATAATTTATTATGATTATATGTTTAAGGTTTATATTTGAATTTTTTAAGTTCTTCAATCTCTCACATTATTGTTTTTGTATTTTTCACTTTTTACGGATTTTTTATAAATTCAAAACGTAGACCTTAGGCATTTAATAAGTTAACTATTATTCTCAATTTTTGTCTTTTTGACTTTTATTATGTCTGTTTTTCATTTTTCATTGTATAATAGTTAACTTCATTTTTTTAACTTTATAAAATAAAATTAATATAAAAAGGGGGTTTAATTTTATTTTATTTAACTATTGAATTTTTTTAATCTAGAAATTCAATAGTTATCTTTTTTTCTCCTTTTTTATTAAAATTAAAAATTAAAATTTGAGGAATAAAATGGAATTTAATAAAGAAGATAAGTTAAGATTATTACCTTTAATTTTAGGTATTTTAGGAATAATTATTGGTATTATTGAAGGTTTAAGTTGTCCTATGCTTTATGGATGGGAAAGTATTATTACAGAAATTGTTATTGCAATTGTTGGTGGTTTAGCTGGAATAGTTCTTTATTGGAAAACTGAAGAAACATTTTTATCTGGTATGGAATTTATTGTAACTGGAATTTTGATGTTTGCACTATTAACAAACATGGCAACTATTGGGGCAATATTATTTGTTTTAACTGGTATTATTGCTTTCTTTGTAAATGGAGATTTCTCTATTAAAAATAAGAAATTAATTTCTGTTCCTATTTGTACAGTTGTTTTATTATTTCTCATGTTTATTATTGTAGGATTTTCTGGTGCAATGTTTGAAAGTAATCTTGCAAATGAAGTTAGTTTATCTAATATAAATGTTGCGGGTGGTAATTCATTTGGATATTATGAGGAGAATATAACTGCAGATCTTACTCTTAATACAAGTTTAGATTATGTTGAAGCAGATGTAAAATATTTTGATAAAGATGGTAAAGTTTTACGTAATGATATAATGTGGAATCAAAACAATGCAAATCCAGGAGTATATAAAATAAAAAGCAATTATTTTGATACAGATCAACCTACAAGAGCAGAAATATCTTTAAAAAATGATGCTACAGATAATGATACTTTTTATACTAAAAATATAACATTTTCACAGGCATAATTTTTAATATTGTATTTTTTATTTGTAGTATGGAAATTAATTTAATTTAGTTTTATTCATTTAATTTAATTATTTTTCTGGTTCAAATGTAAAATTAATTAATTACTTGCTTTATTCTTTTAATTAAGTTAATTTCTCTTTAAATTTTTATTTTACTTCATTTCTTATTGCATTTTTTGTTTATTTATATTTTGATGGAACCCATTCTATTTCTACCCTATTTTTATTATTTAATGCCCAATTATAAACTCGCATTCTTAGATTGTTTTCTAAAATTTTATTAATTTCTCCAGTCTCTTGTAATTTTATAGCTTTGGATTTTAAGTCATCTAGTTCCATATATAATTCTTTTTCATTTTTGTTTTCATTAATAATTTTATCTAAAACATCAATTGTAATTTCGTAACTTAATTTATAATACTTATCTTTAATTGTTTCTACTTTTAATTTGTTTAATCTTTCTTTAGATATTTCATTTCTCTTTTTAATTTCAATTCTACTTTTCATATTTAAATTTTTATATTAAAACATTAATAGATATATGTATGAATATATGATTTTTTAGAGGAATTATTTTTTCTTTAGGATAAGTTAATATGAAAAAATTGTATATATTTGATTTTGATGGGACTTTAATTAATAGTATTGAAGATTCTATGATGTGTTTTAATAAAGTTTTAAGATCATTTGATTTACCTCAATATGAAGTTGATGATTATGATAATTTGGTATATAGTGATTTTAGGAATTTTTTAAACTCTTTAATCGATAATTATGATGATAACAATACTCTTTGGAATAAGTTAATAAGAAACTTTGTAGAAGTCTATCATAATGATGAAAAACCAAATACTTGTGTCTATAATGGAATATATGAATTGCTTAATAAACTAGTTAAAAAAGGTATTGATTTAGCTATATGTTCTAATAAGGAATCTTTTATTTTAAATGATTTAATTAATAAATATTTTTCTAGTTATAATTTTAGTATGATTTCTGGTTCTGTTGAAGGCATTCCAGATAAACCTAATCCATATAGATTAAATAAGATTGTTGAAAAATTAGATTATAATAAAAAAGATATTTTATATATTGGAGATAAAGATACAGATATTGAAGTAGCAAAAAATGCAGGTTTAGATATAGCATTTGTAACTTGGGGACAATCCACTAAAAAAGATTTTGAAAGTGATTATCCATTAAAATATGTAAATGATCCTCATGAATTATTAGATTTTTAATATTTCTCTAATAATTTAATTTTAAATCTTTTTTCATTGATTTTATTAAATTTGCTTAATATTAAACATTACTCGATTTAATATAATATAGAAATTTTTAAAATATTTTTTCGATATTTTTGTATGCCTCTGAAATTTCATTTTATTGTACTTTTAATTCTAAATATTTTATTTTTAAAAAAAATTTATTTTTAATTTAAAATTATATTTTATTCAAATTTAAATTTATAGACAAAATAAGAGTTTAATGTTTTTTAAAACTTAAGTTTTTAAGTAAGATGGTTTTATTTTAAACTAAGTATTTAATAATGAATCTAGGATGATATCATGTTAAGTGATGATAATGAAAAATTAATTAATGAACATATTAATGAAATAATTGAAAACTCTGATGATTCTGATAATGAAAGTTTTATTACAGAATTAAAATTAAGAATATGGTCTTATGTAAATAAGGTTCTTAATAATAATGTTAAATTGAGTGATGAATCAATTAATGAATTATTATCTAATATTACTGATGAAAAAGATTTTAATAAAACTATGAGATATAAATGGGCTTTGAACCAAATAGTCGATAGTAAATTATGTGCTAAATGTGGAACTTGTAGTGTTGTGTGTCCTAATGGCATAATTGGATTTGATGAAACACCCTTCCTTAAAGAGGAATGTTTAAGGAAAGGTAATGGGATGTGTCAAGAAGTATGTCCACGTATGACTACTGGTCAATATGAAGTTAGATCTAGATTAAATCTTAATGAGAAATATTATTTTGGAAAGTCTCCATATATTGAAGGTCAATCTGGAGGATATGTTACTAATTTTCTTAAATTTTTAATTAGGGATAAAAAAATTGATGGTGTAGTTGTTGTTGGTGATGATAACTGGAAACCAGTAAGTTTAATTATAACTGATGAAGAAGGTTTAAATGATACAACAAGAAGTAAATATTCTATATCTTCATTACAAGCTGTTCGTACTGCAGGAGAAATGGGTCTTGAAAATATTGCAGTAGTCGGGCTTCCATGTCAAGTAGCAGGTTTAAGAAATATTCAGTATCATCCATATCTTGCCAAACACGATTATGAAAGGGGTAGAAATGGAAAGCCTGCTAAGTTACCTAAAATTGAATATGTAATAGGATTATTCTGTACAGAAAAATTTGAACATGAAGAATTACTTAGGGTTCTTAAAGAAAAAAATATTAATATTAAGGATGTAGTTAAATTTGATGTTAAAGGACCAAATTTTGTTGTAAAAACCGATAAAAAAGAATTTAAAATTAAACTTAGTGAAATTAAACCATCTCATGGATGTATGATGTGTAAAGATTTTGATGCAGAATTGGCCGATATTAGTTTTGGTGATAAAGGGTCTCCTGAAGGATATACCACAGTAATTACAAGAACTAAAAAAGGTGAAGAAATACATAATTATTTTAAACTTGAAAAAGGCGTTAAAATTGATGATATTGAATTTTTAAGAAAATTTAAACTAAAAAGATTCAATAAAGAAGTTCAAAGAAGAGAAGATAATAACGAGTTTAACTCATTTTATTATCTTTGGAAATATCCTGGAGTAGGATGTGGACAAAAAGGTTTAGCCTATATCCGGTTTAGAGCGAATATTGGTGGATATTATAATCCAGATACTGTATTAAAACTTGCAGAGCTCACTAAAAAATATGATGCGATATTTAAAATTACAACAAGAGAAGAATTTGAAATTGAAGGTATAAAATTCAATGATCTTGAACCATTAATTGAAGAATTAAAAGAACTTGATATTGTTAATGGTAGTGAAGGTCCTAATGTAAGAAGTATTATTGCATGTCCAGGTAAGGAAAGATGTTTATTAGGTTTAATTAATACTGTAGACTTAGGTCAAAAATTAGAGGATATTTATAAGGAAAAACCAGCTAATTATAAATTTAAAATAGCAGTGTCTGGTTGTCCTAATAAATGTGTAAGGACGGATGTTACAGAATTTGGTGTAAATGGTGTAAAGTTTCCTATAACTAATGATAAGTGTAATGGTTGTGGAAGATGTGCAGATGTATGTAAAGTAGATGCTATTGAAGTTAGGGGAGACACAGCAATAACAAATTATAATCTTTGTTATGGATGTGGAAAATGTATTCATGCATGTCCAAATGACTCAAAAGATATTAAATTTAAAGGATATTCTGTATATATCGGTGGAAAAAGCGGTAGAAAGTCTGTTATTGGAAATAAAATATTTGTTAAAAATGAGGATGAACTTTTAAAAACTTTAAATGCAGTATTTTATATGTATAATAAGTATGCAGAAAAACCACAAAAAGAAAGATTAGCAGATACAATGAAACGTATTGGTGAAATTAAATTCTTAAATGAAGTAGAAAATTATAAAAACTCTTTATAGTTTTTTATTATACTTCTTCATTCTTTAACTTATTTTTTTAATCTCTTTTTTAAGTACTTTATTGTATATTTTAGTAATTTTTATAATTATTTAATTTATTTGAAGTTTATTTTTATTTTAATTGTTTACTTATTAATTTTAATTATTTAATAAATATTTTTAAATATTTTTTTAAATAATATATTAGTATAGTTAATTTTTTAATATATATTTCTTGGAAATGTTTATTTTCTCTTTAAGATATATTAAAATTTTCAGAATAACTAATAATTTATGTTGATATAATGACTTACCAAGATGATGCAGTAGTAATTGATAATGATGTTTTTAATCTGATTAAAGAAACATTTAATAAAGAATTAGAAACGAATAATCCAAAATATAGGAATAATTTATTTGAAAAATCTAAAGATTATTTTGTTAAAACAGAAGATGGCTCTTATTCTATTAAATCAAGAAAAATAAATGATAAAGTAGAAACATTACACACTAAATCGGGAGCCATATCTGAAAGTTTTAAAAAATTTATAGATCCATTAAAACTTGATTATTCTAATGATATTGCAGTTCTTGATATTTGTGCAGGTTTAGGCTATAATTCTTCTGCAGCTATTTTTGATTTTTTACAAAATACTGATAATTCCACTAATCTTAAAGTTGATATGGTTGAAATATCTCCAGAAACACTTGCTGCAGGATTAATTGTTCCTTCTCCAATTGCTGAACATGATATTGTTAAAAAGGCAATTGAGAATGAGCTTATTAATGAGGGATTTGCATCATTACATTTAGAAAATACTAAAATACCTAATAATATTGATATTAATGTATTTATTGAGGATGCAAGAGTTTCAGTTCAAAAATTAAAAGATAATACTTATGATGCAATATTTTTGGATCCATTTTCACAAACTATGGCTCCTGAACTTTTTACTTCTGATTTATTTAAAGAGTTTATGCGTCTTATTAAATATGATGGTATTGTTGCAACATATACTTCATCTGCACCTGTAAGGGGAGGATTTTTTGAGGCAGGTTTTCATGTAGGTGAAGGTCCTGTATTTGGTCGTTTCCAAGGTGGTACTATAGCTAGTCCAAATCCTGATTCCCTTGAAAAATCATTAAATATTAATGATGAAAGGCGCATTGCTTTATCTGATGTTGGCGTTCCATTTAGGGATAGTACACTTAGTAAATCTAGTGATGAAATTAATAAGATAAGGACTGATGAAAGACATGCTAAACGTCATATAAGTAAGATTTCATCAGCAGTAAAAACCCCTATATTTTTAGGTGAAAATATTGAAGATGCACCATTAAAAAGGAGAGTTGAGAGAAATCTTGCAAAGGTTAATATTCCAGGAGTTCAATCTGATGAAGCATATTATATAATAGAACCTCAAAAAGATTATACAATTGAATCTAATAATAATCATAATTCAAGGTTAAGGGTTTATGAGATGGATAAACGTTTACAGGAAGTTATTGATGGTGAATTTACTAATGGTAATTAATTATTGGTTTATATAATTTTTATATATTATTATATTTGTTATATGGTATTTTGGAAATTTTTATGTATTTTTTATTAATTGGATTTATTAATATAAAGTTTTAGAAGTGAAAATATGGCTAAAAAAGATATTTGCATGTTAGGTGTGTTTAGTGATGAATTTATGGAAAAATACACTAAGTTTTCTAGTTTTGATGAAATGAAAAGGAAATCTCCATTTGATAATCAGGCAACTGCTGATTTATTTAATAATCCTAAATGGGATACTTTTGTTAAAAAAACTACAAAATTTAAAGATTGGCAAGAAATGCTAATAACTTCTGCAAATCAAATGCTAAAAGAGAATAAACTTTAAATTTGTTTGTTGAAAGCACATCCATTTAAAAATTCAATCTAGTCTATTAATTAATATTTAAATCTAGAAAAAATTTATATTATATTTCATGTTTTTAACATGGTTTAAATAATTTAATTTTATTAAATCTATTTCATTGGTGAAATTTTATATTTTAAATGTTTTAAATTCATACTTTTCAGGTGATTATTTGATTTTTTATTTTTCTGCAACTGGTAATTCTAAATATGTTTCAAAGTGTATTGCTGAGGCTACCGATAACGATATGATTGATATTCTTAAAGTTGATGATTATAATTTTAATTTAAAAGATAATGAAAGTATTGGCTTTGTATCTCCAACTTATGCTTGGGGAGTACCTCCAGTTATGCTTGACTTTATAGATAAATTGAATTTTTCTAATTATCATAATAATCATGTTTATTATATAGCTACTTATGGTACGAGTCCTGGAGCTACAGGTAATTTTATAAGTAAACATTTGTCTAAACATGGTATTGGGGTGAATAGTTATTTCAGCATTATAATGCCTGATACTTGGACTCCTACTTTTGATTTAAGTGATTTTAATAGAAATACTAAAATACTTGAAAAATCTAAAGAAGAAATTAAATCTATTATTCCAAAAATTCAAAATAGGGAAAATGGGGATTTTATGGACAATAAAAAATCTTATATGGTTTCTAAAATCTTTTACACCTTTGCTTATAATAGGGGAATGAGAAAGACTAAGAATTTTGGAGCAAGTAATGAATGCATTTCTTGTGGGAAATGTGAAAAATCATGTCCAGTTAATGCTATTAAATTAATTGATAATAAACCTAGATGGGTTAAGAAAAAATGTCTTGCATGTCTTAGATGTTTACATAATTGTCCTAATTTTGCAATTCAATATGGAACTAACACTATAAAACATGGCCAATATGTAAATCCCTATGTTAAAATTAAATAGGTATGTTCTTATTATATAATTTATTGTATATTATTAATAATATTTTAAAAATTTTTTAAAGGTGGTAATATGGATATTAAAGCTGTTAAAACATATGAAAATGGATTTATGACACAAGGTTTTGCATTTGGTGGTGAAGAGGGTATTGAAAAATTTGATTCTGGTATTAAATATCGTTCAAGTCTTCAAAATTATTTAATTGATACTGGAGATGAAGTGGTTCTTGTAGATACTGGAATGCCTAAAGAGTTCCCTAAACAAGAAGTTGATGATGATACTCCTATTTTTATGGGTAATAAAATAACTGATTATGTTTCTGCTTTAAATGATTTAGGTTATGAAAAAGAGGATGTAAGTAAAATTCTTGTAACTCATAAACACCCAGATCACACTGGAGAATTAAGAGAATTTCCAAATGCTAAAATTTATATGTCTAGAACAGAATCTGAAGAACTTGAATTAAATTCTGATAATGTTATTCCTATAGATTTTGATGATGGGGAATATTATAATTTTAAAAAATCTCAGAAAATAGAAGATCATATATATTTAATAGAAGCTAAAGGCCATACTTTAGGTAATAGTATTGTAATTGTAGAATATGATGATTTATTTTATATGATTCATGGTGATATTACATATACTGATGAAGCATTATATGAAAACAAATTATCTATTGTATTTGAAGATTTAGAATTAGCTAGAGAATCTTTAGATAATGTCCGTGAATTTATTAAAAATCATAATACTATTTATTTATCTACCCATACTCCATTAGGATATGAAAACCTTGAAAATAAAAAGATTATGGATTTAGAAAATCCTCCTGAAGTCATTTATCCTAATTAATTTATTTTAAATAAATTTTTAATTGAATTATATGTTTATACTTTTTTAATTATTTTTTATATTTTAATTTTTTAATGTTTTTTTTATTGTTCTAATGTTTTTTTTATATTTTAATTTTTTAATGTTTTTTATTGCTTATAATATTTTTTAGTTTGTATTTTTTATTGAATATTTTTTGTATTTTGTTTAATATTCTTTTGAAAAAATTTATATATTACGTATGTATAAATTAATTTATTAAAAAATTATTTATTAGTGAGGTTTTGTTAATATGGAATTTTGTCCAGAATGTGGCGCAATGTTGATTCCTGATAAGAACCATAAATTGAAATGTAAATGTGGTTATGAAAAGGACCTTAGTAAAAAAGAAGTAAAAGATCAATACCAATTTGAAGGGGATATGAATCCTAAACAGGATATTCCTATTATTGATCAAAAAGACAATATGTTACCAACAACTAAAATTAAATGTTATAGATGTGGAGGTACTGTTGGTTATTGGTGGACTCTTCAAACCAGATCTGCTGATGAAGCTCCAACTTACTTTGTTAAATGTGCTAAATGTGGTAACACATGGCGTCAAAGTAATTAGTTAACTTTTTTTTAAATTATTATTTTGACTTTGTTGAAATCCTTTTAAATTTAATAATTACTTTAGAATCATTTTTTAAATAAATTAGGTCTTCAAGAGAGTCATTATTTTTTATTTTTACAAAACTTATTTTAAATATTAAAATTCCTATTATTTATTAGATTTTTATATTATATTTAAGAAAATTATATTTCTATATTAATTTATCTAAAAATTTTTATATTAAGATTTAAAGAAATAATATATAATTTATTACTATTTTTATATAGATTTTAAATAATTTTTTTATTAAGTTAAGTATTTTAATTAATAATTAATTATTGACTATTTGTTTTAATTTCAGGAGAAATTTAATGTTTGAAATAAAAGCTAAAGATAATAGAGGAAGGGTAGGTGTTCTTAAAACTAAACATGGTAATGTTAAAACTCCTGCTCTTATGCCTGTTATTCATCCAGGTAAACAGACTATTGATGTTAAAAAATATGGGGCAGATATTGTTATTACTAATTCTTACATAATTTTTAAAGATGAAGAATTAAAAAAAATTGCTCTTGAAGAAGGTGTTCATAAACTTATAAACTTCGATGGACCAATTATGACTGATTCTGGTTCATTCCAATTATCTGTTTATGGCGATATTGATATTGGAAATAAGGAAGTTATTGATTTTCAAGAAAAAATTGGAACTGATATTGGCACATCTTTAGATATTCCTACTGGTCCTTTTGTTAAAAGGGAAGAAGCAGAAAGAGATTTGGAAATTACTATTGAACGTGCTAAAGAAGCAGTTAAATATAAAAAAGAAAACAATATTTCAATGCTTTTAAATTCAGTAGTTCAAGGTTCAACATTTCTTGATTTAAGAGAAAAATGTGCTGATGAACTTACTAAGCTTGATGCAGATTTATATCCTATTGGTGCTGTTGTGCCTTTGATGGAAATGTATAAGTATTCTGATTTAGTTGATGTTGTAATGCATAGTGTAAGTCATTTACCTGATGATGTTCCAAGACATTTAATGGGTGCAGGGCATCCTATGATTTTTGCTCTTTGTGCTGCTATGGGCTGTGATTTATTTGATTCTGCTGCATATATATTATATGCAGAGGATGATAGGCTTTTATCTACAAGGGGAACTTATAGGCTTGAAGATTTAAATGAAATGCCTTGTTCTTGTGAAGTATGTAGTAAATATACTCCAGATGAATTAAGGGCATTACCTAAAGAAGAAAGGGTACAACTTATTGCTCAACATAATCTCAATGTTTCTTTTGCGGAACTTAGGACAGTTAGACAAGCTATTTATGATGGGACTTTAATGGAACTTGTAGAAGAAAGATGTAGGGCTCATCCTGCATTACTTAATGCTGTAAGAGAATTAGGTAATTATAGTGAGGATCTTGAAGTTTATGATCCAAGAAGTAAAAAATCTGCATTCTTTTACACTGGTCCAGAATCACTTAAAAGGCCTGAAGTTAGACGTCATTTAGAAAAAATTAAGAAAATGCCTAAAAAATCAAATCTAATCCTTTTACCACCTACTAGAAAACCATATTCTAAAAACATTTCTGGTAAATTAGGTAGATTCTATGTTTATGGTGATGAGGAAAATATTGATTTAGATGATAGTGATTTCATGGTTCTTGATGTTCCATTTGGTTTTATACCTCTTGATATTGATGAAGTTTATCCTTTAAGTCAAAATGAATCACCTAAAATTAAAGATGCAGATGCAATTAATTTTATTAATAATTGTATTAAAGAGTCTTCTAAATATTATAATCAAATTTTAATTCATCAAAGTCTTGCAAACCATTATGGTTTGAAATTTGATAAAATACATCCACAATCTAATGATATCAGATATCATAAAGATGATGTAAGAAAAATTAAATCAATTGCAGATTATCAATTTGGTGAAGGTGCTGGTGAAGCCTTATTCAATGGTAAAGTTAAGTTTGAAAAATCTAAAAAAACAGGTAAAATTAGGCATGTTTCTGTTGATGGAAAAATGGTAGCAAATATGCGCGCTTCAGATGCATTTTTAATTCTTACTAAGGAAGGTGCTAGAAAATTACATAAGGCTATGGAATATCCAAAAAACAGGGTAGTTGTAAATGAGGATTCTGAACCGTTTACTCGTGATGGTAAAAGTGTTTTCTGTCAATTTGTAGTTGAATGTGATGAAAATATCCGTGCAAATGATGAGGTTTTACTTGTAAATAAGAATGATGATTTATTGGGTATTGGAAAAGCTTTACTTAATCCACGTGAAATTGAAAGTTTTAATAAAGGTCAGGCAATTAAAACAAGGAAAGGTTTTAAAAAGTAATTAAATAATAATTGATATTTGGTTTATTGTAATTTTATAAATTTTATAATATATGATTACAATATGTCTCTTTATAGTCATGATTTGTTGAAATTATTTTGATTATTATAAAATTTATTTTAAGTTAAATGGTTTAAACATTTAAATTTTTAAATAAAATAAGTTTTTTATATTTTCAATTTTAATTAAAATTATTAATTATTATTTTAATATAAATACTTTTAAAATTTTTATAATATTTAAAAAAATATTAAATAATAAAATTAATAATATATTAATATTATATTTTTATTCAAAAATTAATGGAAGGTTTATATGATGATTCCTGGAATGAATCCAAAACAAATGAAACAAATGCAAAGACAAATGAAAAAAATGGGAATGAAAATGGAAGATATTGATGGTGTAGAAGAAGTTATCATCAAATGTACTGATAAAGATATTGTTATTTCTCCAGCTGAAGTTAATGCTATGAATATTATGGGAACTGAAACTTACCAAGTAACTGGTGAAGCAAAAGAAATAGAAAAAGAAATTGAACTTGATATTACTGATGAAGATATTGAGATAGTTGCAAATCAAGGTAATGTTTCTAAAGAGGAAGCTAAAGAAGCATTGAAAGAAGCTAAAGGAGATTTAGCTGAAGCTATTCTTAAATTAAGTCAATAAATGATATTATGGTACTTATAGCACATATATCTGATTTACATGTGAGTAATAACGATTTTAATGAAGCAGCTTATTTAAAAGCTGTTGATGAAATCAATGCTCTTGAACCAGACATGATTATATTAACTGGCGATTTAACTAATAATGGTTATTATAGTCAGTTTTTAAAAGCAAAAGAATATTTACAAATGTTTGAAGCTCCTCTTTTTGCTATTCCTGGAAACCATGATGCAAGGAATTTAGGTTATCAAACTTTCGAAGAGCTTATTGGGGAAAGTAGTTGGAAACTTACTAAGGATGATGAAAATCTTGTTGTTTTAGGTTTAGATAGTACTTCTCCTGATTTATCTGAAGGCCATATTGGTAAATTACAGCAAATTTGGATGGAAAATGAATTAAATAAATGTATGATGGAGAATAAATTTTCTATTGTTGCAATGCACCATCATATAATTTCTATTCCTAGAACTGGTAGGGAAAGAAACATTCTTTCTGATGCAGGAGATATTCTTGAGTCTGTAATTAATCATGATGTTGATATTGTTATTGGTGGTCACAAACATGTGCCTCATTTATGGAGAATGGATGATACATTATTTGTAAATGCAGGTAGTCTTTCTTCTTATAAATTAAGAGGTAAAGATGTTAATTCATATAATACAATTAAAATTACTAATAAAAATATTGAGATTTATCTAAATAAGTTAGATGGTAATAAAATTCTTTTAGGTAATTTTAAACGCAGGGATTACGTGGATTTATAATTTTTATATTTTGTTGGAAAAATTTAATTTCATTAAATTTTTAAATTAAGGATAAACCTTGTTTAAGTATTTCAACAAAATCTATTTTTTATTATTTTTTAATATTCTATGATTCTTTAATGATTTTAAGAAATAATTTGTTTTCCTATTTTTAACTGTATTTAGTAAAAATTTAATTTATTCTATGTTTTTAACAAAGTTTAAATATATAATTAAAGAAATATAAATATATATTATACAACTAGTTTTAAAATTATATCTTTATTCTCATGCTTTTATTAATTTTAAAACTAAAGTATATCGGCAAATTAAAATTATAAATAAAAGAGGTATTTCTATGAAAGTTATTGTTGATGCGTCTAATGTAGCACATTTCAAAAAAGGTGAAGATTCTAAACCTATGTTAAATAATATTTTAGCTGCAGTTGAAGCTTTAGAAGCTAAAGGTGATGAATTTGTAGTTATTGCAGATGCTTCTCTTGCACATGATATTGATGATCCTGAAGAATATAATAAATTAGTTGCCGATGAACTTATTGAAGAAGTACCCTCTGGTAATAATGCAGATCATTTTATATTAAAATTAGCAGAAGAAGAAAATGCTAAAGTATTATCCAATGATAAATTTAGGGATTTTAAAGATGAATTTTTTAATATTGATTCAATTAGAATACCTTTTTCTTTTGATGGTAGTCGTTTAGTTATGGGTCATTCTAAAATGCCTAAAAAGGATAAAAATATTTTACAACATATTTGTGATAATATTTTAGACCAATTTGAAGCTAAACGTTGGGATACTTATAGAGAAAAAGAAGGTATTGAACTTACTCCTTTAAATATTGCTAAAGAATCTATTATTAGATTAGATGATGCAGAAAACCGTGGTTTGGATAATAAAATTGAAGGTGTTTTATCTAAAATTCCTATGTTTAAGGAAGTTGTTAGTATGGTTGATGGTGTTGAATCACAAGCACCACATATTATTTTTGTACTTGTACATCCTAGGGATTATAAAGTCACTGTTAGAAATGCAGGACCTATTTCTAATGCAATTGCAGAAAGATTAAGATTACCTAAAAAACCTTTAATTGCAGTACGTAATGATTTATTTACAAAACCTGGAACTTTTAATTTAAATGCATTATATAATGAAGAAGTTATGGATTATTCACCATTTAATGTTGAAATTCATATTGATAACTTTGATGAGATTTTTATTAAAAAGAACTCTAGAAATATTGCAAGTACTGTTGCATCAAGAATTGGATCTTGGAAATTTCCATTTGTTACAGTTAAACCAGATATCATGTTAGAAAAACCAGGGGATTTTGAAATATTCTTAGAAAAAGGAGGAAATGTTGATGATGACTCCTTATTTTAAATATTGTAATTTATTAGTTAAAGGAGGGGAATTATATGGCAGATCATGAATTATTACGTAGTCTTATTTCTCTTTTAACTCATTATAAAACAATTAGTATAGGTACTAAATTTTTCCCAACAAATGAAACTGAAACAGAATATGTTGATTTATTTAACTATACTGAAACTATTTTAATGGAAATTGAACCTGCAGAGATTACAACTGATAGTATTTTCTATAATTTAGTACGTGATATTGGTGAAGAGAATATACCTGAAAACCATAGTTTCTATGAATTTGTTCCTGCAGAACAAAGAGTAGAAGAATATGCCCTTGTAAGTGATATTATTATGGGTAATGATAGGTATTTATACGTAGAAATTCCTAAAACTCATCCCGTTATCCGTGAATTCTCTAAAATGATTGTAGATTCTGGTGGAGAAATTGTAGAACAATCTGAATCTGAAATTATTGCTAAAATGTTAAGTAAAAACCAGGCTATTCAAGTTGCATTACATATGATTAGTTTAGGATATAAATATAATGTTTTAGTAGCTGCTGCTGTAGGTATGACTGGCGCTGCTGCACTTGAAAGATCTATTAATTACACCCATGAAGTTGGAGGATTTTCTGGTGTTGCATTTACTAAACTTGGTGGGGAATATGCTATAGTAATCGATTCTCCATTTGAAATTGGAACTTCTAGAAAACACAACCTTGATAATTATTTATTTATTGATATTATTGATTCAACAGGATTCATTTCAGAAAATGGTAGGGATAAATTACTTGAATTAATGACGGGGGTTAAAAATTTTATTGAAACAGAATGTCAAGGTCAAATCGAAGGTTATCGTGAAGGTGGGGATGATTTTATTGCAAGATTCCCTAGTAAAGATTTAGCTATACGTGCAGGTTTGGATACTGCTTGGTTTATTTTAAATAATGGTGCTAAAGTTAGAGCAGGTATAGGTAAAAGTAGAAGAGAAGCAGGTGAAAGAGCTCAACTTGCAGATCATATCTTTGTCTTTGGTCAACCTTTGTCTCTCGTTGTTTTTGAACTTGCTAATGGTATTTATGCATATAATATTCCATCTGAATTCCATAGGACTGTTATTGATTTATTAATGAATCAAAAAGTTAAATTAATTGGAGTTTTCTTAGTAGTATTCATTTTATGTTACTTATTATCTGTTTTAGGTCATCCAATTTATGGTTTAGCTGTTATTTTGCTTGTATTAATTTATGCTGCAGCATCATAAATTTCTTTTTTAATATTTTTTATATTTTTTTATTAAACATGTACTGTTTCATATATATGTAAACTATGTTTTTTAATTTAATTTATGAAATTTGTAATATTGTTTTTTTATTTATTATTTTAAAAATAGTGTTTATGATTTGTAATTTTATGAAATTATTTTTTATTAAATTTTGAAAAAAAGTATCTTTTTTATATGAAATTTTATTTTAATTTTTTAATATATGTTTAATTTTTTTAAAATTAGTTTTTATTTTTTGTTTTTAATATTTTTTAGAATTAGTTTTTATTTTTTAATTTATTTAGAATTAAAATTTATTTTAAAAATTTTTAAAATTAAGAACATTATAGTTCTTCTTCACTTCGGCGTTTAGCATCTAATAGTATACGTGTTACTTCTTTAGATCTAGCACCTTTGTCTAATTTCCAATTCTCAGAAGCATTATTGTCTAACCAATTTGCTAAGTCTTTTGGAAGAGAAATATTCATCCGTGATTTTTCAGATAGTTTCCAAATCCTATCTACTTCTTCTTTATTTGCCATTATATGATTATTTTTATTAAGATATATATATTATTTACTAATTATTATTGTACTCATTTATATATTTCTATAAATATGATTTTCATTACAAACATATTACAAAATGTTTGTAATTATAATCAGATGTAATGTTTTATAAAATTATATATTTATATGTGTATGTGTGTATGTGCACACATACTACTTTTTTATATAATTTTTTTATTACATTTGCTATTGATTTAAGTCAATTATAATTATTTTAATATTAAATATTAATTATTAAGATAATAATAATGCTTTTTAATTAATTTATAATATACAAATTATATTTTTTTATTTAATTATTAAAT
>JBJFGN010000043.1:0-56727 GCA_051892775.1 Methanobrevibacter sp.
TATTAACTGTAGATTTTGGAGAAATAATATAAGTTGAATTAAATATCCTATTTTGTTTTGCACCAATAACTTCCTCTCCTTCAAGAATAAGTAAGGGTGTAACTGCATTATTTTTTACAGAAAGTAAATTAACATTACCTTCAGCATTCACTTCAGTAATCTCAACAATCCCCATGTCTAAACCTTTTTTTAGAGGTAATATATCCAAATCATTAAATAATGAAGATTTGATACCTATAACAGTTAAGTTTTTGTAAGTCTGAGGTTCAAAATAATCTAAATCTTTAAAAAGAAGATTTACATCAAACATAATGTTACCTCCATAAAATTAAATATTATAAAAAGACCCCCTCTTTTTAATTTTAAAATTTAATAAAATTGAAATAAAAGACTTGATTTTTATAATTTATTAATGTAAACAACATACTATAAAAAACTAAATAAAATTAACATCACTATCTAAATTTTTCCTTTCTTGGTTTAATTCATCAGAAGACAATAATCTACAAATTATAGCATCCTTAAAAATAAATTTAACAATACCATAGTCTTCATCCATTATTTTATCATAAATTCTACCAGCACTCATAGTACCTTTAACTACAGTATTAACACTATTAGCCACATATGCTGAAGGACCTGCATATCTTAAATCAACCCTTATTGCTTCAGTATCATAACCATTTTCTCGATCTTTAATTAATTTAACAATAGAACCTAATTTAAATGGTTTAACCATTAAACATACTAAAAGCCGTTAATGTAAAATAAATATCATCCATATAACGCCCCCATTATAAGATTTAATAATATTAAGATTATAATTATATATAAATTTTTTCTTAAAATAAAAAAAATGATTTTATTGGAATAACTCAACATTATTAATTTATTTTCAATATAAAAAATTATTGATTTTAGAAAATTAAAACTTCAAATAAAATATTTAAACAGAATCAAAAAACACTAAAAACAAGAAAACACTAAAAACAAGAAAAAAAACAGTAAAAACAACAAATAAAAAAATGTAAAATAAGTAGAAATTATAAAACAATTATAATAATTGTTCTATAAATCTTCTAAACTTTTTTTAACAGCTTCGATATCATCAGATACTTCAACAGTATCTTCAGTAGGTTCTAAGTGGCTAATATTACATCTTCTATTTTTAACAGACCCACCTACAACTTCTACAAAGTTATTATCGATAACGTCAACGATTACACATTTTTCGCCAGCTTCTCTACCAGCTGTTTTAACACATACTCTTCCTACTTCTATAGATGCCATTATATCACCTTTAATGTTTCTAAAATAATTTGTGAAATACTTTCAGGATTGAACCTATCAGTATTTAAAATCATATCATAAATTTCATAATTATTAATATCAATATTATGAATTTCCATGTATCTTGAAGCTTCACTTTCTTCTCGTATTTTAATTTCATTACGTGCAACATCAACAGATTTTGATTCTCTTTCTGAAATTCTTTTAGCACGTACATCCAATGGGGCAGTTAACCAAATCTTAAGATCAGCTTCAATAAAATAAGCTGAAAGCCTTCCTTCTACAACAATATTACCAGATTCATAGGCAATTTCAGCTTGTCTTTTATCAAGTTCTTTATCGATGTCAGCATTATTTTCAGAGAATTTATTAAATTCAATTACACTCATCCCATGTTCTTTCGCCATTTGACGAAATATAGAACCTGTTGATAAATATGGAATGTCTAATTTTTCAGATAATACCTTTGCTGCAGTAGTAGTTCCACTACCTGCAGACCCACCGATTGTTATAATCATTATTTTCTAGCCTCATCTTTAAAATGTTTACGAGCACATTTAGGACATAAATATCCCCCAAATGGACGATTTGGTCTTTTTTGAGTTTTTGATAATTTATTTATTTCATAAGGACGACCACGTGGAACACCATGAAGAACAGCACCACATTCAGCACAAACATGCTTACTAGGTCTTTTCTTTTTATACCTTAATACATTATCTCCGCCAGGAGTATTTTTATTCATTCTTTTATATGAACGAGATCTAAACCTATTTGCAGGCATTATATCACCTAATTAAATTAATTTTAAAAATTTCTATAAAATATATAATAATAAAATATTTATCATTAATATATTACCTTTTGTTATTAATAAATATAAGAGTTTAATTGATTAAATTCAATAATTTTTAATAAAAAATTAAAAAATAAAAATGAAAAATGAATCAAAAAGATTCTAATTAGAATCCTTGTTCAAATCCCATAAATTTCCTAAGAACTTGAGACAATCCAAGAGTACAAAGCATATACCATAATAACCAACCAATAGTCCATGGAAGTGCATTAGGATTAGCAGCACCATATCCAGGGATTAAAGGACCAATGAAATGCCATATTGGAGTTAAAGAACAATAATATACTAAAGGCGGTAAAGTAACAACTGTGTTTTTAACTGTAGAAGCACTCATCCACCAGAAAACCAACAATATTGGAATCATAGTAACAATCATTGGTTTAAATTGTTGAGACATCATTTGACTTTGTTTTTGCATCATTTCCACTTGTTTAGCTTGCATTTTAGATAATTTTTTAGCATCTCCACTTTTTTGAGCTTCTTTAAGTTCTTTTTGGAACTCTTTCATTTCCTTCTGTATTTTATTCATTTCATCTTGATTTACAAGATACTTATTAGCAACTGTAGTAATTAAAGCTACAATAAATGAAATAACAAATACAGTTAATATAGGATTATTTGGAGTAGGATCTAAAGCTAACAATGGATTAAATACAGTATCCAAAAATGGTATAATTACATCAAACATTATAAACGCCTATTATTTTATAAAATAAAAAAAAACTTTTAGAAATTATCTAAAAGTTTAGCTAATTTATCAACAGTAGAACCTAAATGATTATCATGATTTTGAATTATTTTAACAGTTGCACCAGTTAAAACAGCATAAGCCATAGAAGCAGCCCTATTCAATTCTTGATGTAATTGAATATCTTTAGCTTTTTCTGTGTCTCTTTCTCTAGAATCATCATTTAATCTTCTATAAATAATTTCATCTGGATAAGCCTCAACTAAAATAAACATATCTGGTTGTAATTCTTCGAGTACCCATTTTGGAAGACCTGGTAAATAACCAGATGGAGTATTAATTGTACAATGAGTATCTACAATAATATTTTTATTTTCAGATTGTTTTTTAATTTTAACTGCAGCTTGTCTTTGAATATCTTTTTGAACTTCTGGAGATAATTTTCTTAATTGATCCCTATTTTCAACAATACCATTATCAATAGCAATTTGAGTCATAACATCTCCATAGTTTAAATGAAGATAATCCACTTTCTCTAAAGTTTTGTTTAAAACTGTTGTACTTCCAGTACCAGGAATACCAGTTAAAATTACTAATTTCATAATTTTGCCTCAATTAAATTTCTTATTGTCCTAAGAATCTTCTTAACATTGGATGCATTTCCATAAGTTGTTCTTGTGCAATTTCTTCATAAAGTCTATAAACAATACCAACAGTAAGTAATACACCAGTACCTCCACCAAGAGCACCAGTTAAATCTGCACCAAATGCTAAAATACCTACAAAAAGACCACCTAAAATGGTTAATGCAGGAATATATTTTTTCATAATTTTATATAATTGTCTTTTACTACTTCTAAAACCAGGAATTTGAATTCCAGATTGATATAATTTTTTAGAAACTTCTTTTGCATTTAATCCACTGATTTCAACCCATAACCATGAGAACAATACACAGAATAATAAGAAAAATACTGCATAAAATATAACTCTTAATGGATTAGTAAATAATATACTTACACCAGAAGGTGTAGATAAATATAAAGCTAAACCACTAACTGCTTTACCTCCTTCAACTTTACCAAAAATAGGCCATCCTAATTTTTGGAACATACTTGCAAGTAAAGAAACATTAACAAGTAAAGCACTAGTTAAAATAACTGGCATATTACTTGCATATATGAATTTTAAAGGATATTTACCAACAGATCCCCTTATTCTACCATGACCTCTAACTTGACCATGTGAAATAGGGATTTCAACTCTCATACTTTCCCCATATACCGCAACTAAAAATACTCCAATAGTTGCAATCAAAGGAATTAAAGTTGAGAAATCAGGACTTCCACCTGCAGCTGCTTGTATAAATCCAGGAATAATACCTGGTAATGAACCACTTGCAGTTGGAATAAAGTTAAATGTACCAACAATAATTTGCTCTGCCACACCAGCAGCAATGAACAAACCAATACCACTACCAAAACCCCATTTTGAAACAACTTCATCTAAATAAAGAATTAAAACTGCCCCAATAACAAGTTGTAATAATAAAACAGGCATATAAGAAGCATCAATAGGAGTTAAACTTCCAGTATATACTAATACAATTGCTTCAAATAATGTAAATATTATAGCCAATACTTTTTGTGTACTTTGGAAAAGAGCTTTATCATGGTGTGTAGATAAATCTAAATCTAATAATTTCGCACCAACTAATAATTGAAGAACAATTGAAGCAGTAATAATAGGTCCAATACCTAAAGTAAGAATAGAACCAAAACTTCCAGCCATAACTGCCCTTAATTGTGCAAATTGATCAACTGCACTACTGCTCAACCCATATAATGGAACTTCTGAAAGAACATAATAAAGAATTAAAACTACAATAGTCCATTTACTTTTTTCCTTAAAATCTTGCCTATGAATAGGAGATTTAACCTCAGGAATAAGCTTGTACAATGGAGTTAATGCATCTAAACTACTCATAATTTGCCTCTTTCAACTTCAAATAATCAATTAAACTATAAAAAGAAATAAAATAATAATATAAAAATATTATTATAATTCTACTGCTTCTCCACCAGCTTCTTCAATTTTAGTAATAGCAGATGCAGAGAATTTTGGAGATTTAACTACGAGTTTTTTATTAACAGAACCTTTAGCTAAAACTTTATCATAGCCCAATTCAGTTACATCAATAACAATTGAATCCCCATCTTTAGTAGCTAAACCATTATCTAAAAGATTTTCAGCTTGATCAGATAAATAACTAACATTAACAGGATTAACTTTTTTAATCATTTTTTGAGGTCTTTTGAAACCATGTTTACCAAAGTAGTTTTTATTAGTAAGGACAGTTCTAGTCCAGTGTTGTTTACCTGCACCAGCGTTACCTCTTCCTCCTTTGTTACCATAACCTCTTCTATTTTTAACAACTCCACCACCATTAGTTCTGGTACCTCGTTGTTTAGTAATTTTACGTTTTTGTCTAATCATATAATCCACCTTATGCCATTCTTATAGCAAGATTATTGATATCTTCACCACGGTAACCTAAAGAACCACCTTCAGTAACTGGTTTTCTAATTCCTTTGTATCCTTTTCTTGGAGGATGGAAACGGAAAACCGGTTTCATACCAACATCTTGAGCTTTAACTTCACCTTTAACTAAAGCATTTGCTAATTCTTCAATAGATTTGTAATCAGTATTTTCTTTAAGGTATTCATCAGTAACATGTGCGTCACCAACTAATCTTCCTCTTTTAGCTATAATTTTAGCTAAAGTTTCAACATTAACTTCTCCCCAAGTAATGTAATCTTTACCTTTTTGGAGCATACCTTTGTAACTATCAGTTTCATCTACTAAAACAGCATGGCTAATTCTATTGAGTCTTAACATATCTAAAGTATCTGCAATACCTCTTTTTACACCAGTAGTACCTCTAATTCTAATAACTAAAAACATTAAAATCACCATCTATTTAGAAATTACTCCCATAGTTTTGAGATCTTTATCACTAGCTTTAACATTACATACTTCTTTTAATGCATCAAAGACAGCATTTGCAAAATTAATGGTAGTTTGAGTTTGACCACTAGATTGAGACCATACATCTTGATAACCTGCAAGAGACATTATAGTTTTACCAACATCACCAATTGCAAGACCCACACCTGCAGGAGCAGGCATAAGAGATACATTTACACTTCCAGCTTTACCTTGTACTTTGAAAGGAACAGTGTGTTGTTTACCACATACACAACCCCAATCACCACAGCCTCTTCTTACTTTAATAATATTATATTTAGCGTTATTGACTGCTTTTCTGATTGCTGGACCTACTTCTCTAGCTTTACCTTGACCTAATCCAACATAACCATTTTTGTTACCAACTGCAACAATTACTCTGAAATTAACTTTTCTTCCAGATTTGTGCATTCTTTGAACTAAGTTAACATCCATTACTTCTTCTTCTAAATCAGGAAGTAAAGCATCTACAATTTCTAATTCCATAATTGGAAGACCTTTTTCAAAGATCTCATCAATGTCAGTAATAGTTCCATCTTTAACCATTTTACCCACATTGGTTTTAGGTTCCCATTCATCCATATTAAAACTCATAGTTATACCTCAGTCTCATCAATTTTATTTTTAATTTCTTCAAAATGGTTAGGTAAGTCTTTAGGATTAAGACCTCTTGCTAAATATTGTGAGAAACGTTTATTTAATTCTTCTTCATCTAATTGATCTGCATAATCTGCAACAGTTTGACCAGTAATACGATCATCATCAGGAATTACAGATTCACCATAAGGTATTTCAAGTCCAGCATCCACTGCACCTTTAAGACCTGCAAATACTTTAGATCCTTTAATAGGTGATTTTAAACCAATATCTAAAACAGCACTATCAACACCAGCATTTAATGCTTTTTTAGCACATAAATAAGCGGTTAAGTATACTGCACTAGTGTTTTTAGCTCCACCTAACCAGCCTAATTTTCTAAGTTCTTTACTGTGTGCTGAAACAACGGTTTCATCACCACCATTACGAATATTAATAATTTGAACAATAACATTAGCATTAGAAACTCTGACAACTAATCTAGATTTACTTAAATCTGCTAATCTAAATCTTGCAGCATAGTCAGTTTTTCCTTCTCTTCTTCTTCTAAATGCTACTTTATAATTAGATCCTTGAGCCATTCTATTCACTCCTAATCATGTCATGGTCACGAGCATAGTTTTTCATATAAGATTTACTTTTAAATGCTCCACCTTTTGCCATTTTATATAATTTTCTGTAGGTAGTTGGATCAATTTCACCAGCAGCACGCATATCTTTTAAATCAGTTCTTAAAGCTCTGATAGTAGACATCCAAGCTTGTTTTTTAGGAGTTCTTGCATATTTTGCTCCTTTAACACTACCTTTACCTTTACGTTTACCTTTTTTCTTTTGTTGTGCAATTTTTTTAGACCTGTAGCTACTAATACCTTTTTTAGGTTTTGCTTTAATAGCTCCTTGATTGATTAACTGCCTAACTCCATCTCTTGTAATAGCCCTTGATACTTCTTCAATTTGTTCAGGATCAATCCATACACGATTTAATCCTACTTTAAGTATATCTGCAGCTAACCTTTTTTGAGTAGTAAGATTCATTCTAATAAACCTCCATTAGCTTAATAATACTTAAATATTTATATATTTAAGTCCCTTTATAATAAAATAAAATTTAAAATAAAAGTAATAATTAGAATTAATTTATTTATTTAATACTTTAATTCCAAGTTCTGATGCTTTTTCTAACATCTGTGATTTTTTATTTTTACCTATAGAAGAACTTAATCTTGCAGCTTCAGTAGCAGGATCTAAGTTTTCTAAATCTTTTAAATTACGAACAAGAACATCTTTATAACCAGAAGGATGTAAATATCTAGTATCTTTAGGAGTTCCATATCCAATAGCAGGCATATCCGGTTTTCCTGCTTCATATCTTCTCATTTTACTAGTTCTTCCTCTAGGTTTTCTCCATTTGTCTCCAAGTTTTTTATATCTAGCGTATTCTTGCCTTTTAAACCTTTTAGCCATCTTATCACCTATTCTTTACTTACTAAATATATTCCATCTTGGAATACTCTAGGATCTTTTCCTTTGATTTTAGTTGCTTGTTCTAAGTTAGCCATAGTTTGACCAACATGTTCTTTATTAATACCAGTTATAGTAACTTGGTCCCCTTTAACTGTAACTTTAGTTTCGTCTCCAACAATTTTGGAAGTCCTTGGGTGTTTTTCACCTACGAAATTATCTATAGTTACAATATTTCCTTTAACTTTTACAGTCATTGGAAAGTGTGCAAATACGATTTTCATATGATATGTGAAACCGTCAGTCACACCAGTTATCATATTAGAAATATGTGCTTTGATAGTTCCCATCATAGATTTATCTCTACTTTTTGGGAAGTTCACATTTAAAACAACTTTATTATCTTCTTCATCAATAGAAATATTTGGATAATTAAATTCTCTACTGATTTCACCTTGAGGTCCTTTAACAGTAACCCCTTTACCAATTTTAACTTCGACGCCTTCAGGGATATCGATTTCTTCCCTTATAGCTGCAGCTAATACCATCTAAAATCACCTAATACATATAAGCCAACAATCTTCCACCGATACCTTTTTCAATAGCTTCCCTGTGAGTCATAATACCTTCAGGAGTAGTTACAATAAGGATACCGAAATTTTTTGCTGGTAAATATCTTTTTTCAAATTTCTCAAATTCGTCTTTCTTAACAGCATGACGAGGTTTAATTACACCACATTGATTGATGTTTCCATCTAATTCAACTTCAAATTTACCTGCTTTATTATCATCTACATATTCAAAATTACTAATATAATTTTCTTTTTTCATAACACTTAAAACATGTCCAATTAATTTGGAAGCAGGAGAAATAGTACAAGAAGAGTTTACTTGTAACTCATTATTCCTGATATTAGTTAAAGCATCTGAAAGAGGGTCCATAAGAGTCATATAATTACACCTCTAGTTATATTTTTTAAATCCTATTTTAGGAGCAACTTCTCTAAAACATTGTCTACAAAGGTTAAGACCATATCTACTAATCATAGCAGAATGATCTCCACATCTAGAACATTTTTTAGATCCTTTACCATATTTTTTTGCCATAATAACACCTATCTATTCTAAATCTACATAGTTAACATTAAAATGATCTACCATATATTTCATAGTTTCTTCTTTAGAAATTCTATGTCTTTTAGGTATTCTTTTATTTTGGATTTTCCTTTTGCTTATTCTGTATCCTGGTTTTTCAAAAGTTACAGAAACATTCATACCAAATATACCTACTTCAGGATCATATTTAACTCCTGGAATATCAATATGTTCAGCAATACCAAATGAAAGATTTCCCATATCATCAAATTGAGTAGATTTAATATTATTATTAATTCCAGATAAAACAGTTTTAATAGCATAAACTGCTTTTTCTCCACGTAAAGTTACTTTACATGCAATAGGTTGTCTTTTACGAATACCGAATTCCGGGTTGGTTACTTTTGAATAAGTTTTAACTGGTTTTTGACCAAACATATCTTCAAGTAAATTAATAGCACGAGATAATTTTTCACCAGCTTCTCCAACACCTATGTTAATAGTAGCTTTTGATATAATAACTTCATTCATTGGGTTCATTGATTAACCTCCAATAAAGAAATAACTGGTTTATCTTCTCCAACAACGAAAGCATAATCTTTTAAAGTTAAGAAATTATCTTTACTTCCGTTTTCAATAATAACAGTATTTGGTTTTGATGAATCATTAACAATGATTTCTTTAACATTACCTAATTCACCAGTGTGTTTACCACCAGTTACAAGAACAGTAGCTCCTTCTTTTAAAGGATAAGCTTCAGCAATTTCTTGTTCAGGTACTTTTAAGTTAATAACATCCCCAACTTTGTAGTTATCTTCTTCAACAATAACATTTCTACCATCATGGAGATTTAACTGAGTTTTTCCACCTTTAATAGTGGTTTTTCCAACAATTTTAGATAATTTAAAACTATCATCATCAATAGGGTTTAAAGTTAATCTATTTTTATTATCTAAAAGCACTCTATAAGATTCACCAGTTTTAGGAATAGTTATAATATCCATAAGTCCTACTGGGAATTTATAATCTTTTCTAGGAGTTCCATCAATTAAAACATTACCTGTATTAATAACTCTTTTAGCTTCTCTAGAATTATCACCAAGAGCTAAAATATCCCTGACAACTACCATTAAAGTTAAAGATTCTTCAATAGCATGAGGTCCAGCTTGTGGTTTTACAGTCCAGGTATGTTCTTTTGGATGAATAGGCCATGATTTAGGTGCTTTAAAAGTTTTTAAATGTTTTCTAGATCCCATTTTTGCCATATTATTCTTCCTCACTTACTTTAATTCTTCTTTCATCGTCTAAATCAACATCAATAATCATCAAATTAGATGGGTGAATTGGGAGATATATAGTAGTTCCATCAGCTTTATTTAAAGTTACACCTTCAACACTGACAGTATATTTTTTATAGTTAACAGCTTCGATTTTACCTTCTTGATCTTTGAAGTCACCACGAAGTACTTTAACTTTGTCTCCAACTCTAACAGGTAAAGATCTTCTACCTAAGTCTTGTTTTAAATCTTTACTTAAAGTAGCAGCCATACGAGCATTACGTTGATGTTTAGGTGCTTTATACATATTTCTTCTTTGTTTTCTTGGTTGTTTAGTCATCAAATCACCTATACTAAAATACTAGCAGCACTACCTACACTAGGCCATCTATCAGCTGCTTCTTTTGCTACTGGTCCTCTAATTTCGGATCCTTTTAATAATCCTTCAGGAGTAATAATTACAGCAGCATTATCTTCAAATTTAACACGAAGACCATCTACACGTCTAAATTCTTTTTTCTGTCTTACAACAACAGCTTGAACTATTTCTCTTCTCATATCAGCAGTACCTTTTTTAACAGAACAGATAACTAAATCACCAACACCGGCAGTATCTATTCTTCTACGGACACCTTTGAAACCTTTAACAGAAATAATTTCAATTTCACGAGCACCAGTATTATCAACACAATTAAGTCTTGCACCAATAGGTAATGCTTTTGAAACTTTAGATGTAATTGCTTTCATGCTTTTATTCTCCTTTTACTTCAACAATAACAAAATGTTTAGTTTTACTTAAAGGTCTGCATTCTGCTATTTTAACTTCGTCTCCAACATTTACATCAATACAATCAGGTTTATGAACATTGATTCTTGATTTTCTTTTTTCATATCTTTCATATTTACGAATGAATTTATAATAACTACGTTCTACAGTAACTGTCCTTTCAGCTTTATTAGTAGTAACAGTTCCTTCAAGAACTTGTCCTCTTACAGGTAAATCACCATGGAAAGGACAATTTGGATCATTACATTCTCTTTCTGGTTCTTTAACATTAAGACCAACCATATTATCACCAATTAAATTTTTTATGCCTTTTCTTAATACGATCTTCAGGACGATTCAACAAAATTTTTCCATTTACTTCAACATGTGAACCATTAGGAAGAGTAAATTTAAAGATTGAAACATCTTTAGGTAATAACTTTTCAGAATCATTAGAAGTTTCAATCAATAAAGTTTTCTTTGTTTCATCAACCACTTTTCCATTAATTCCAATTAAAGATTCATTAAAACTATTAATAACCTCAACTTCTAAGCCTATTAATTCATGAAATATAATATTCTCTGAAGTTATCATATTAATCCCTTAATAATAAACTTTTAATGTTTATGATGATTTCGTTTTTTATTCCTTTTAGAATCTTTAATTTCAATAGTGTCTGAGGAAAATCCTAAATCAGATAAAACTTCTTTAACTTTAACTTTATGATCACCTTGAAGTTCAATTTGACCATTCTTAGCAGTTCCTCCACAAGCACATTTTGCTTTTAAGGTTTTAGTAAGCTCTTTAATATCAATATCATGTTCATCAATACCTTCAATGATAGTCATGAGTTTACCAAATCTACGTTTTACTGTATAAACTTTAACTGTTTGAACTTCTCTTGCAATTTCTTCACAAACACAAAGTTCCTCAGGAAGACCACATACTTCACAGATTTTAGACATTTAATTCTCCTTCTCCTTTTCATTCATGATTGTAAGAACACGAGCAATTGTTCTTTTAAGTTCTCTAATTTTACCAGGGTTTTCAATAACACCTGAAGCGGAACTTTTAGCTACATTTTTAGCTAATTCAGCTTTAAGTTCAAGTAATTTTTCTTGGATTTCTTCATTTTCCATTTCCCAAATTTCTCTGCTTCTTAAGATTGCCATTATTTCAACCCCATCTATTCATCATCAGAATCTTCAATTTCTTCTGAAACTTCTTCTTCAGAAATTTCTTCTAATTCTTCTAAGTTTTCAATTTCTTCAGTTTCTTCTAAAGATTCTACTTCTTCAGTAGTTTCTTCTTCAGGTTCTTCAGAAACTTCAACTTCTTCAACAATATTTTCTACTTTAGGAGCAATAATTTCAACTTTATCAGGTAAAACTGCTTCAGGAGGCATAATTCTTACATATATACCTAAAACACCAGGTTTTAAATTTGCACTTGCAAATCCTTCTTGAACATATTTAATTGAAGGTTCACCACATTTTTTAATATATCCTTCTACAAATTTAGCAACTGCAGATCTGGAACCTCTAATTTTTCCAGAAATTGTAATTTCTACACCTTGTGCTCCAGCTCCCATAATTCTACGAATATTAGAATAAGCTACTCTTCTGAAATGCATTCCTCTTTGTAACATGTTTGCAATTTTAGCAGCCATGATTCTTGGATTTAATTCAGGAACATCAACTTCTTTAACTTCAATTTGAGGGTTATCAAGATCAAATTTTTCTTTAATACTTTGAGTGATAGCTCTTACGGTTTTTCCACCTCTACCAATAACCATACCAGGTCTTTCAGCATAAACTACAATCATAGTTCCGAGAGGTGTGTTATGTAAATCCATTCCACCGTATCCTGCCCTTTCAAGTTCAGATTCTAAGAACTCATCGATTTTTGTTCTTTTGAGACCTTCAGTAACAAAATCTTTTTCTATCATAAACTTAAGCCTCCATTAAAACTATTTGGATATGAGTAGTTGGTGTATTAAATGGAGTTACTCTTCCAAAAGCTCTTGGAATTGCACCTCTAATAACCATTCCTCTGTGACTTGAAATATGTTCAATTTTGAGGTTTTCAGTATCCATTCCTTTGTATTCAGCATTTGCTTCAGCATTTTCTAAAACTCTTAATACTTGTTTAGCAGCTTTAACAGGGTATCTTCCTGCAGTCCATCCTTTCATACCTTTTCTATGACCAACTTTTTTATTATGTTTTTTGAAAGGTACAGCTTGTTTTTCTGCAATAACATCATTTAAATAAGCTTTAGCTTTTTGTACATCCATTCCTCTAATTGCATTACAAATATCTACGCAATGTTTAGGGGAAACTTTAAGAGATCTAGCCATAGCACGTGCTGTTTGTTTTTCTTCATTTTCTTTTTCATTATAAGCATATTTTTTAGCCATGTTAAAAATCTCCTTATTTCAATGGTACAAACATAGATGATCTTGTAGCACCCATACCTGGGTCACCATGTTGAACTCTTTGTCTAGTTGGTGCAAATTCACCAAAGTAACAACCAATCATTTCAGGCATAATAGTTACTTCTTCAAAGGTTTGACCATTATATATTCCAAATGTAGTTCCAACCATTTCAGGAAGAACAATCATATCTCTACAATGAGTTCTGATTACTATAGGTCTACCATCTTTACTTCCTTCTTTGTTTAATTTTCTCATTTTATCTAAGACAATTTGTTGTCTAGGTAAAAATCCTCTTTTTAAAGATCTTCTTTGTCTTGCTGGTAATAATTTAATAAAATCTTCTAAAGACATATCTTGTAATTCTTCTAAAGTATATCCACGATACTTATATATTTTTTTAGCCAAGAAGCCACCTCCTTAATTATCTTCGTCTACCTGTACGTTTAGCAGCAATTGAACCAACTTTTCTACCAGGGGATGCATGTCTTGAAATAGTAGTAGGACGTCCTGGGTGTTGTCTATTACCTCCACCATGAGGGTGATCTACTGCGTTCATTGCAACTCCTCTAACAGTCATAGATTTTTTACCTTTAGCTTTAGCTGCATACCATTTATTACCTGCTTTAAGATATGGTTTTTCTTTTCTTCCTCCACCAGCAACTATACCAATACTTGCACGACATTTAGGATTGAAAGATTTAAGTTCACCAGATGGTAATTCAATAACTGCTTTATCTGCATCATGAGTAATTAAAGAAGCATAAGTACCAGATGATCTTACGAAACGACCACCATCTCCAGGTCTATTTTCAATATTATATACTGGAGTACCTTCAGGGATTTCTGCAAGTGGTAATGTATTACCAAAACTAATAGGAGCAGAAATACCGCATTCAATTTCATCATTAATTTGAATACTTTCAGGTGCTAAAATAAATTTTTGTTCTCCATTTTCAAATTTAACTTTAGCAATAGGTGCAGTTCTAGCAGGGTCATGAACGATATCAGTAACAATACCTTTTAAACTTCCTTCTTTTTCAATATCATCATAAACTCTATATTGAATTTTATCTTTGAATCTGTGTGATGCTACACGATGAGGTGGATTTCCTCTACCTCTCCTTTGATGTATTAATCGTTTTCCCATTCAACTTCCTCCTTAGAATACTCCTATTTTGACAGCAATATCTTCAGCTTTTTCTTCTTCTTCAAGGGTAATGAAAGCTAATTTTACACCTTTTGGACTTATATGAGTGTTAACTTTTTTAACTTTTTCATCATATAAAGTTTCAAAAGCCCTTTTGATATCTGCTTTTGTAGATTCTCTAGCAACAACGAAAGTAAGTTCGTTATTAAAATCAATTGCATTCATAGTTTTCTCAGTAACATGAGGTTTAACAATAACTGCGTATGGATCCATTTTATCTACCTTCTTTTACAATAAATCCTAGAAGAATTTATTGGAATAATCCTCCTAATTTTTCAACAGCAGATTTTGTAAAAATAGTTAATCTTCCTGGGTGAGTACCTGGAGCTAATAATTCAGCATTTAAATTTTCTACAGATACAACATCTACACCAGCGTGATTTCTAGCACCTAATTTGATACCTTTATCATCACCAACAACTACTAAAGGTCCTTTAGCTTTCCTGTATTTACGACCTCTAGTTTTTCCCCTACCTGCTCTTATTTTTTTACCGTTTTTAGCACGGACAATATCATCATAAACACCTAAGTTTTTGAAGATTTCACGAGTTTCTTTAGTTTGTTTAACTGATTCAAGATCATCTTCAACAACTAAAGGAAATGCTGGAACATTTTCAACTTTATGTCCTCTTTTTTCTACTAATTCTTTATTAGCAGTAGCAGCTACAGCTGATCTGATAGCTAATCTTCTTTCTTTGTTGTTTATTTTTTCATGATGATTTTTGTCAACTCTTATTGGGTGAGCTTTTCTTCCACCAATAGCTTGTGGAACGAAAGCAGTCCTTGCACCATTTTTAATTCTTGGTACCATAGCTGCACCTCTACCTGAACCCCAAGATTCAGCAGAAGTTCTTTTACCAGCCATAGGATCATTACCCATAGGTTGAATTCTAGCAGTTTGTGATGAGATAACTGCTCTTTTAATAAGATCTGGTCTATATACTTCATTAAAAATAGCTGGAAGTTCTACATCACCAGAAACTTCTCCTTCAATAGAATAAACATTTACTTTCATATTTAGACCCCTTGTTTAGATTCAGTACTAATAAAGTTAATTTGTGGAGCTGATTCATCAGTTGATTTAGGTCTGATTGCTTTCCTTAAAATAACTAACCTTTTACTAGGACCTGGTAAAGAACCTTTTACTAAAACATAATCATTTTTAACTAATCCATAATTAATGAATCCACCATCTGGATTTACTTCACTAACAGTAGTGTTTTCACCAATTTTTAAAACTTTTTTGTTAAATTCAGTTCTTTTATGATAACCCATTTGACCTGCTTGTGCAACAGTCCACATAGTCCTATTAGGAGTCCATGGACCAATAGAACCAACATGTCTTTCTTTACTACTACGTGCAGCTTTACCATATTGGATTCTGATATTCCATCTTTTAATTACACCTTGGAATCCTTTTCCTTTAGTGGTTGCAATAGCATCTACAAATTGACCTTCGTTGAATACATCACTAGCTTTAACTTCATTACCTAATAATTCAATCGCAGCATTGAGTTTTTCTTCAACAGAAGTTCCTCCAATAGCACATTCAAATATTTCAGGTTTTTTCTTAGGTACACTAGCTAATTTAGGATTAGTATGTATTAATACTCTAATTTCAGCAGTGCGATCTAAATTATCTTGGATTTTTGCAATAGCATCTGATTTATTATAATCTTTAGGAAGTGAAATTTTCCTAGAGAGTTCTTTATCTAAATTATCTGCAAGAACCTCGGTAATTACTTTGTATCCACGATTTGTTTTTTCATATGATCTAATACCCATTACTACAACAGGCGGTACTTCCAATACAGTGACTGGAGTTGAGACTTCCATACCAAAAGTAGGTGAATTTTTATTATTATCTACTACAGTAGCATGAGTCATACCAACTTTATAACCAGCAATTGCTAGTAATTTGGATTCATCACATTCAGGCCATGATTTAATTCTAGGAGTTTCTTTAGCTACTCTTTTTCTAGGACTAAATGCTACAGAACCTTTTCTTGGTTGATGATGTCTAACCATTTAATTTAACCTCCGGTTTATTATTTTTTCCATAAATTAATTAGTATTAATTAATTTCAGACACATTTAAAGTCAATAATTATTTTTTAATTAAATTGACTATATTTGAAATAGAATTATAAAATAATAAGATTATTAAACAATCCTAAAAATAAATAACGAAATCTTACATAACGTAGACTAAGTTATATAAATATTATTAAATACATTGAATTTAAACAAAAAATTAAATTCAAAATAAAAAGTTTACAAGATAAAATAAAGAATAACCATCAATTATAAACTTTTATAATAAGCTAACTATCAATAAAAAAATTTAAAAAGTAATTAATCAGCTAAAAGCATATTAAACAAAGATAATGTAGAAACAACTGCTTCCTCAGTCCTAACTGTTTTAGTTCCTTGATTAGGAATAGTATTTAATTTAATAGTTTCCCAATTAGGATTATTAAGATTACCTTCTACAGAAGAGTAAGGACCACCGAAGACTATTGCAATATTATTAGATTTATTTACTTTATACCTTAATTCATCAAAAATAGAATTTATTGTATCTGCATATCTTGTTGTAATAACAACAAAATCAGGATTAAGTTTATTTAAACTTTTATTGAGACTTTCATTATTATAAATAGTCTCATATCCCCAGTAAATGTCATCTGGTTTCTCAGGTGTGACTATTACTTCTTTTGCAATTTTAGTGATTTTAAAGCTAAAAATTTTATTAACAGATAATTGCTCTTTACAAAAAGCTAATTTATCCATACCTATATCTACAAATGTTCCTTTTTTATTTCTTTTAACCGTAAAACCTTGCCTATAATCCCCTTTTTCAGGATTATCATTAGTAGGATGATGCGGGGTCCTTAAAGGTGGTAAAATTCCAACATGTTTTAAATCAGCCTGAATAGGGAATGCTCTTTTTCTCAAATATTGAGGAGTATTCATATAACTTAAAACATCATACATGAATTTAGCATCTTTTTGACCTTTTTGATCATTGAAGGAACTATCATTATAGATAATTACCTTATTCAAACGAAAAACAGCTAATGCTCTACCGATAATACCTATTTTATAGGTTTTTAACTTCAAGTCATTAGTTTCTGCGAGATATGAATTAGGTATAAATAAAGATAAATTAATATTTTGCATTTATAAAGATTTGTTAAAAATACTATATAAATGTATGCAAATTTTTGATAGCTATCACTAAATAAACTTATCAACAGTATTATATCAACTATAATACCAGTAGCTCAGCTACAAAAAAAATATTATATCCTCATGAATATAATAATACTATTTTGACTATAATAGTATATAAAGGTATTGTTTTTTAAAGATAAATTTAAGATTTAAAAGAAGTTATGAAAAAAAGAGAAAATAAATCTTATTAAAATAGAATAAAACAAAAATATATGAAATAAAACTTACTGAAAATAAAAAAGATAAAGATAATACTAAAAATGAAAATCAAAAAGTTTCAACACGAAAAACAATAACTTCTACATTTCTTAATTCATGAGTGTGAAACTTATAAATCTTTTTCAATGGAAAATTATAAAAAAATTCATGAGTAATTCTAGCACCTAAATCTTCAAAATAATTTTCAACAAAATCTTTAGTACTTGCCATATGAAATGAATAAACAACAGAACTATTTTCAACAGAAAAATCAATAAATTTTCTATCTGCACCTTTTTTTGTTCTTTCCTGAGATCCAAATGGAGGATTTTGAATAATTGTATCTACTTTATCATCTAAGAATCCAGAAATATTTAAATCATTGATTTTTTTAAGGAAATTTATATCACTTTTAAAAAAATGTAAATTTTTCATTTTCTGTGCATCTACACCTATATCAACTACTGTTTTTTCTGCAAGTTTTAATGATTCACTATCTATATCAATACCAAGAACATTTTTTGCACCGAGAAGTAATGAGGATATAGCAAAAATTCCAGTACCACAACCTAAATCCACAACAGATAAATCTTTAATATCACCTAAAGAATAAGCATTCCACATAATATCAGAAGCAATACTTGCAGGAGTAGAATATTGTTCAAGCTCAACCTTAGGATTTGGATGTGAAGGGATATTTTGTATAACCATTTCTAGATGTTTCTTTTTTGTAATTTTTCTCATAGTACCAACACAAGAAAATAAATTACTATAATGTTTTAATAAAATATTATATTAAAGTTCCTAAATTTCATATCTTAAAAAATATTAAAAAACATCACAACGAAAAAAATAAAAAATAATAATAAAAAGTTAATACTTTAAAAAACAGATAAAAGTACATAATATATTATATATTATTAGTACTTAAAAAACAATATTTAATATTCCACTTAATTTAACTTAAATATAATATATGAATTAGAAGTAGTATTAAATAGGTTAAAAAAAGAAAAGAGGTTTCAAATGTTTGATAAAGTATTAATTGCAAATAGAGGAGAAATTGCAATCAGAATTATGAGAGCATGCCGTGAACTTGATGTCAAAAGTGTCGCCATATATTCTGATGCAGATAAAACTTCTCTTTACACTAATTATGCAGATGAAAAATATCCATTAGGAAATCCAAGTCCTCAAAAATCTTACTTAAATATTGACAAAATTATTGACATTGCTATTGATTCTGGAGCAGATGCAATACATCCTGGATATGGATTTTTAGCAGAAAATTCAGAATTCGGGAAAAAATGTGAAAAAAATGGAATAAAACTCATTGGACCTAGTGGCGATGTTATCAAAAAAATGGGAGATAAAATAACAGCAAAACAAATGATGAAAAAAGCAGGTGTTCCTGTTATTGAAGGTACAGATAAAGGCGTAACAGATATTGAGAAAGCTAAAAAAATTGCAGCAGATATTGGTTATCCGGTTATTATCAAAGCTTCCGCTGGTGGTGGAGGTATTGGTATGCGTGCTGTTTATGAAGAAGATGAATTAGTACGTGCCATTGAATCAACCCAATCAGTTGCTAAAACTAATTTTGGAGATTCAACAGTTTTTATTGAAAAATACCTTGAAAAACCAAGACATATTGAATTCCAAATCTTAGCAGATGAAGATGGAAATGCAATACATCTTTGTGATCGTGAATGTTCAATACAAAGAAGAAATCAAAAATTACTTGAAGAAGCACCATCCCCAATTATGACTAAAGAGCTTAGAGAACAAATGGGAGAAAGTACTGTAAAAGCAGCAGAATGCGTTGGTTACAGTAGTGCAGGTACAATTGAATATTTATATGATAATGGAAAATATTATTTCCTTGAAATGAATACCCGTATTCAAGTAGAACATCCAATTACAGAAATCATAACTAATGTAGATATTGTAAAAGAACAATTAAAAATTGCATCTGGTGAAGGATTAAAATTATCACAAGAAGATATTCAACCACATGGACATGCTATTGAATGTCGTATAAATGCAGAAGATCCATTTAATGGATTTGCTCCAAATCCAGGTAAAATTACAGGATATAGATCACCAGGTGGACCAGGAGTCCGTTTAGATAGTGGTGTATATATGAATTATACAATACCTCCATTTTACGACTCAATGATTTCTAAATTAATTACTTGGGGCGGAACAAGAAACGATGCAATTAGTAGAATGAAAAGAGCATTAAGTGAATATATTATTCTTGGAGTGAAAACAACAATTCCTTTCCATAAAGCAATTATTAGAAATCCAAATTTCTTGTCTGGAGATTTAAATACACACTTCATTGATGAAAATAAAAATGGAATCTATGAAGAAATGGAAAAAGTAGTTGCTGAAGATATTGAACGTGTAAATCGTTTAAAATCCACTTTTATGCCTGCTAAAAAAATTGCAGCAATTTCTGCAGCAGTTGGATCATACTTAAATGAAACTAAAATTAAGGAAATTAATAAAAAATAAAAAAATAACCCTGTGATAAAATGAATAAGGACATTTTAAACCTTTTGTCAGATAAATTGGATTTAAAAGATAAAAGTGCAGAAGAAATATTACAAATAGGTATTGATGATTTAACAAAAGGTGTTAAAGAATTAGGTACAGAACCTATAAATTCAATGCCTAGAGAAAAAATTAGAGGTTTACTTGAAACTAAAGAGATAGGTAGAGAAATATATTGTTTTAAATCTGTAAAATCTACAAACATAGTTGCTAAATTCCTATCAGACCATGTTTCAAATGGTACTATAATTATTTCAGAAACACAAACCATGGGTAGAGGAAGATCTGGAAAAAAATACGAATCTCCTGAAGGAGGAATTTGGTTATCCATTATATTAAAACCAGACATATCCCCTGCAAAAGCACCATTATTAACACTTACTACTGCAGTTGCAGTAACACGTACATTAAAATCTTTTAATATTGATTCAAAAATTAAATGGCCAAATGACATACTAATTAATGATAAAAAAGTATGTGGAATTCTAACAGAATCTATTGCTAAATTCAATGATTTACAAAGCATTATTGTTGGTGTAGGTATTAACTCAGAAGTAGATATTAATGAATTACCTGAAGAACTTAGAAAAAATTCAATATCTCTTAACGATGTAACTGACCATGTAAATAATATTAAAGGGCTTGTACGCTTCTTAAAAGAATTTGAGTATTGTTATAATAAATTTTTAGAAGAAGACTTTGAATTTATCTTTGATGAATGGAGAAAATATAACCACACAATAGGTAAAAATGTAGAAATTAAACAGCCTTATGGAAAAAGAATTACTGGATATGCAGTAGGAATTAACCAAGAAGGTGCATTAATTATTGAAAAAAATAATGGAAAATTAGTTAAAATTTATTCTGGAGAATGTAGAGTTTTAAAATAAATTAAACTCACATCTTTCTTTTTTTAAAAAAAAAATATTATTAAAATTATTTAAATTTAATTAAAAAATTTAAATAAAATAATATATTTAAAATTAAAACCATAAATCAAAAAATATAAAATTATACTAAATATTATAGAAAAACTTAAAATTAAAATTAAAATATCATACCATTATTCATTATAAATAATCTTTCTACTTTTATCAATATCAACACAAAATTCAATTAATAAATCAAAAGAATTACTAATTTTATTGAAAATATCTTTAATTTCAAGATTGTTTGCATCATTTGCAGACAAATCAAAACGGATTGTTGTAGATGCTCCAGGCATTGATACTGCAGGAATAGTGATGATTTTCTCATTTTTAAGTAAAATCATACTCCATAAGAAACATAAATCAGTATCAGACAATTTAGTATCAACTTTAGATTTAACTGCATTATAAAGAGATTCCTTAGATACCATTACACCAGTTGGAGTAGTTTCAAACATAGTAAAAGAATCATTTAATAAATTAAATAACTCATCTTTTTTTGAAATAGCTGATCTAAGATTTTCAGGATTATAATCTTTAAGGGCATTAATCATAGCAAGTATTATTGGTGCTTGAGCTTCAAGACCAAATTCATTAGATTTAGTTTTAACCATATTTACAAGATCTTCACGACCTGCAAGTAATCCGCCACGAGGCCCTTTCATTAATTTATCAGTACTAGTAATCGCAAGATCAGCACCTAATTCACATGCAGGTTTTTGATTAAAAATAGCTGTACGAAGTCTTGCACCACTAGCATCATCAACAAATACAGGAATATCCTTATCATGAGCCATTTCTATAACTTTTTTAAACGTTTCTTCATCTAAAACCTGATGATCCATAGTTGAACCAGTAATAATTACAAGAGAAGTGTTTTCAGGAATATTGAATTTATTAATATCAATGAACTCTTCATAATTAGCACCTACTAAATCACATGCTCTTGTAATAGATGGATGTGCAGGATGAGCTTTCAAAAAGTGTACTACATTATCTCCTTTTTTAACAAGTGATAAAATTGTAGCAAGAATTCCAGAACTAGTCCTGTTTAATGGTACAATTTTTTCTCCACCCATATGCTTTTTACCAATTTCTTGAATTTTATCTTCAAAAATAGCTGGACCAATATAGGTTTGAAGAAGAGATAATTCATCTTCTGAAGCTAAAAAACCACCAGAAAGCCCAGTTAAATCATATAATGAAATATCCTCTTCTGATTCAATAATATCTTTAATAATTTTATAAGCTGCTTCTCTTTTTTTAAGTTCATCTAATGGATTTTCTACAATCATAATATCACATAACATATTTTACTATAAATCTCCACCTAAAAAATATAATCCATATTTCAATAAAAATTATAAATCTTTTATTATCTAATTAATTATTTTAATTGTAAAATACTTTTTTAGTGAAGTTTTTAGATATGAAAAAACTATTAATTAAAATAATATTTTATACTTATAATTTATAAAACATTATAATAATGTTTTTAGATTTCAAAAAATAATTAAAATTTAATATATTCTAAATTCTGTTAAAAAGATATTCTATTTGAAATTTTAATTTTTTAAAACAATTAATTTTTAAATAAAAACAAAAGCCATCTTAATTTTAAAGGATTTCAAGAATTTATATTATAAAAAATTTAAACTTAAATAAATTAAGAAAATAAAAAGTAATTACAGAAAAATAAGAGAAATATTAAAAAACAATAAATAAAGCAAAATAGAAAAAACAGGTAATTTTAAAAAATATAAGATTTAGAAGAAAAAATTATTCTTCCAAGAATTCCAATTTAAAATCTTTAAAAGCATCAATTAAAACTTTTAAATCTTTTTCTTTAATATCTACAGATTCAAAATCTTCTCCTTCATTATATGAGTATTCCCCTTGAACAACTTTACCATCAGGGTCACAGTAGAATAGAATACTATCACTCATTTCATCAGGATTTTTAGTAGGTAAAAATACTTCAAAGGAAGCACCTAATTGGGAGAAAAATTTATCTTTTTCTTCATCACTTTTTACAACTTTTTTAAATTTTCTCATTCTAGATTTATATTTTTTTTCAGCAGCTTCTTTTAAATCAGCCATACTATCACCATTTTTAAATTATAAATAATTTTTAAGTAAAATAAAATTTAAATTTAAATCTTAATTAGTTTTATTTTTTTACAATATATAAATGTTGTTGTAAATTAAAAATAAAAAAATAATTTACAATAAATAATGAATATGGAATTTAGAATTATAAAAAAAATATAAATAGAATAGTAAGTATAAAATTTTAGAAAAATAAAAAAATATATTTATTAATCATATAAAGAGTTACCATTTGAATCCATTGCAATTATTAAAGGTCCAAAAGAATCTACTTCTAATTCCCACATTGCTTCAGGAACACCTAAATCTAACCATGTAACACTATCTACTTTTTTAACAGAACTAACATATAATGCAGCACATCCACCAGTAGCAACTGCATAAACCCCATTATTTTTTACTAAAGCTTCACGAACATTATCATCCATTCCACCTTTACCAATTACAAGTCTTACTCCTTTATCAATTACATCTGCTTCATATGGATTCATCCTCATGGATGTAGTTGGTCCAATAGCTACAACCTCATAATCATTCTCCCCATTTTTTCTTATAATTGGTCCAGCATGAAATATTACATTACCTTCTAAACTAAATGGTTCTCCTTCTTCTACAATGCGTCTGTGAGCTTGATCACGAGCAGTGAATATTGTGCCAGAAACATTAATTACATCTCCAACTTTTAAATCTTCAACATCTTCTGAATGAATTGGAGTAGTTAAATCAATCATTAAATCACCACATTTAATATATTACTAAATAATTCAATTTTATAAAAGTTTAATATTTTCTAAAATATATAATAATTATTTAATTAATTTATATAGTTTAATAGATATAAAAATTTTTAAAAAAAAATGAGGATAGTTATAAAAAGTATAAATATTAACAAATTACAAAAAGATATAAATTAAACAAATAAAATTTATTTAATTTAAATTCTAAAATTATTATTGTCATAAAACTTTAGAGGAAATAAAACAATGTCAAGTATGAGTAGTGTAGCAAGCTTATCAAAATATATTACCACACTTCCCAATATTAAAACATCCATTATAGGAATAAGTTTAATAAGCTTCATAACTGGAGTTATTATTGACTTAATAAGTCCACATAAAGGGAATATGTTTATGCAAATAATTGGAAGCGGAATATTTTATTTTACAATATTTGGTATTAGTGCAATATTATGTGGTTTTATTAATCAAAAGATCAATCATTCAATGCATGGAATAAACCTTAAAAACAAACATTCAATGTTCTTATGCTTATTAAACTGTATAGGAATATGTTTTTTTACATTACTAAGCGTAATCATTAGAAATACACCTAATACATACGTTAGTGCAATAGAATTCGCTTGTATTATTATGTTTTCATTTAGTTTTCTGGTATTTTGGACTTCAACATTAATTAGTCTTACTAAATCAACATTTTTAGCATTAATACAGCCATTAGTAATACTTATATTACTATCTATAAGTAATACTGGTTTAAATTTAATAAGTATTAATCTTGTAATAATGATGTTTGCCAAAGTATTTATTGGATCTATTATATTCCTAATTGCAATTTACTTATTCATTAAAACATCCTCAGCGCCATTAAAAAAGAACCTAAACATAAATATGCTTGAATTAATAAGTCTTTTTGTTAAACATATGAATGAAGGATCCCATGATTTAGAAAATACATTATCTTATACTGGTGAAGATATCGATACTAATGTAAGTATTGTGAGTTTTAGGAATAAAAAAGGTAAAATAAAATCATTATTTATTAGCCCTTCAGTACACCCAGGACCATTTGGTAATATTGGTGGTGGGAATATGCCTACAAATATTGCAAATAGATTTGAGGCTTTTACAATGGTTGCCCATGGACCTTCTACACATGATTTCAACCCAACAAGCATTAATGAACTTGATAAAATAGAAGATGCTATAAGAAATGGAATAAACAAAATAGAATATTCCAATAAAGCAAGTAAATTTATAAGATACAATAATAAATCTGCAAATATTGGTGTACAATTCTTTAATGATGGAATAGTATTATTATCCACCTTTGCACCAGAAGGTAGTGATGACATAGAATTTAGTGTAGGGCTTACAATGATGATACAAGCATCTAAAAATTTCAACACAAAATCTGCAATAATAGTTGATTGCCATAACTCATTTACCAAAGAGTCTGGAGGAGTCCTACCTGGTAATCCAAGAGTTTTTGAATTGTTAGACACTATCGATAAAATTGAAAAAAAAGAAGAATATGAAAATATTAAAATTGGATGTAGCCAAAGTTTAATGGAAACACTTGATAAAAACAATGGTGTTGGAGAAAGTGGTGTAAAAACCATGATTGTAGATGTTGCAGGGCAAAAAACTGCATATATCCTGTTTGATTCAAATAATATGGAAATTGGATTTAGAAAAGAAATTCTTGATGAAGTTAGAAAACTTGGAATAGACGAAGGAGAAGTAATGACTACAGACACACATTCTGTAAATACCATTGCAAGAGGATATAATCCAATAGGATTATCTGAAAGAAAAACAATCATAAAATACGTTAAACAAACAATCAAAGAAGCATTGAAAGATTTAGAAGAAGTAGAAGTTGGTTGTACAGTTGAAGATATTAAAAACCTTAGAACATTTGGACCAAATAATGCAACTGAACTTATATCAACAATAAGTTCAACAGTACAAATAAGTAAATTTACTGCACCAATTACATTCCTTCTTTCATTATTCTTTATAATATGGTTAGTATTTTAACTAACTCATATTTTTTTTAAATTATTTAATAAAAAACAAAAGATATAAATTCCAGATAATGTAATAAAAAACCTAAAACAAAAAACTAAAAAAAGACTTAAAAAATACCCTACTTAAAAAAATAAAAAAAGGAATAAATTTACATGAATGGTAAAAATTTAGCATAACTTAAACAAAGAACCCATAACATGAACCAACCAACTGCAAATGGGAAGATTCCTTTACCAAAATAATCTCTAGAACTTTCAATATCATCCTGAAATTTATTCATACACCACCTACCAATAAGGTATGCTACAATAATACCTAAAATAGAAGCAAGAACCTCATTTTTAAAACCTAATGTTCCATAAGAAAACATTGCAGATAAAATTCCACAAATAACACCAGTTATAAGATTTATACCAGTAATTTTTTGAATATTATCCATTTTATTCCTCCAAATTATAAAATTAAAAAATATAAAATAATAATTATAATAATAACTAAATATCCATAATAATATTATATAATCCTAAGTCAAAGAATTTAAAAAATCGATATAATATTTATACTATTAAAATTATTTATGTAATCATATTTAAAATATGTTGTTTAAATATCTAATTATCATATGATTTTTTATAATTAATAAAAATAGTATATGTTTTAAAAATTTAAATATAAAAATTAAATCATATTACTAAAAATAAAAAAAATATTTTTAAAATTTAAATCTAGAATATTTATAGTTAATTTTACGTTTTATTAATCCCTTAAGATTAAAATCAATTTTATATATTCAATTTAAAACTTAAAGATTTAAATGAAATTAAATTTTTTAATAAAAACAAATGAAAAATAAATGCCTTTAAACCAGATAATTAAATAAAGAAGGATCAAATATGAAAACAATGACTAATGTAGATATTTATGCTATTACCCATGAATTAAACAATCTCCTTAAAGGATCTAGAGTTGAAAAATCATATCAACCTACAAAAAATATTGTAGTTATGAAGTTTCACAAAGCAGGGTATGGAAGAATAGATATTGTAATGGAAGCAGGAAAAAGAATACATCAAACACAATACCCTATTAAAAACCCAACACAACCACCTTCATTTCCAATGTTACTTAGAAAAAAATTAAGTGGAGCAAATGTAGTAAGTGTTAAACAGCATGGTTTTGATCGTATTGTTGAGATTACAATGCAAAAAGAACAAAAATATAGTTTAATCATAGAATTATTCTCAAAAGGAAATATAATATTATTAGATGAAGAAAAAAATATAATAATGCCGCTTAAAAGGAAATCATGGAGTAATAGAGACATAAGTTCTAATAAAGAATATAAGTATCCCCCAGAAAATACTATAAATCCATTAACCATTAAAGAAGAAGAATTAAAAGAATTATTAAATAACTCAGAAGATGATTTAATTAGAACTCTTGCTAAAAATGGTCTTGGAAGTTTATATGCTGAAGAAATTTTATTAAGGACCAATATTTTAAGAAAAAACAAAAATTTAGATAATATTAATAAAAAAATTAATCCAAATAATTTAAGTAATTCTGATATTAATGATATTTATCAAAGTTTTAAATTAATATTTGAACCATTAAAAGAAGGTAAAATTAAACCAGAAATTGTTAATGGTAAAAAAGAAGATGTAGTGCCTATTGAACTTGAAAAATATCATGATTTTAAACATGATTATTTTGAAAATTTTAATAAAGCATGTGATGAATTTTATTCTAAGAAAATTAATGAAACTATAAGTAATGAAGAAGAAAAAATTTGGAATAAAAAGGTTGGGAAATATGAAAAAAGACTTAAATTACAGGAAGAAACTCTTCAAGGTTTTCATGAAACAATAAAAAAATCACAAAAAAAAGGAGAATTGATTTATTCTAATTATACTGAAATTGAATCTCTTATTAATGTAATTGAAGCTGCAAGAAATAAAGATTATTCATATAAAGAAATTAATAAAACATTGAAAAAAGCTAAAAAAGATGGACTTAGAGCAGCTAAAAATTTTGTATCACTTGATAAAATGGGAGTTATGACTGTTGAATTTGACAATATACAAATCAATATTGATACACGTAAAAAAATAAATGAAAATGCTGAGATGTACTATGAAAAAGCTAAAAAAGCAAAACATAAAATCAAAGGAGCAAATATAGCTATTGAAAATACTAAAAAACAATTAAAACAAATGCAAGATAAAAAAGAAATAGCTATGCAAAATATTACCACAATTAAAAAACGAGTGAAAAAAGAATTAAAATGGTTTGAAAAATTTAGATGGTTTGTAAGTTCTACAGGTATTTTAGTAATTGGTGGTCGTGATGCAAATAGTAATGAAAATATTGTTAAAAAACACTTAGAAAATAATGACATATATATGCATGCAGATATACATGGTGCACCATCAATAGCAGTGAAATTACAGGGAAAAGAAATAGATGAACAAACACTAAAAGAATCTGCAATATTCACAGCATCATTTTCATCTGCTTGGAAAGACGGATATTCTACACAAGACGTATATTGGGTAGAACCAGACCAAGTTAGTAAAAGTCCAGAATCTGGAGAATTTTTACCTAAAGGTTCATTTGTTATAAGAGGCCATAGAAACTATGTTCATAGTGCACAATTAAAAATAGCTATTGGGATTGTGGATTATGAAGGAAAAAGAGTTATGGCTGGACCAGAAGATGCAGTAAAAGCAAAAACCAATAAATATGTTTTAATAAAACCAGGTTTTACTAAAAAAGAAGTTATGGCAAAAAGTATATTATCTAAAATAAATGAAGATAATCTTCTTGATCTAGATGATATTGTAAAAGTATTACCAACAGGTAAATGCGATTATTATTAAAAATAGTTTTAAGAATTTAATAATTCTTAAAATAAATTTTTAATTTTATTAAAGTTATGAATCAATACTTTATATAATTTTAATTTAAAAATAAATTGTTTTAAAAATTTAAAATTTAAATGGTAAAATAATATCAAAAGAGTCACTATACACTAATTCTATAAAAAAAGAATTCTAAGAAAATATTTCTAAAAAATAATAAATTTATAAATAAATTCTTAGATAAACTAATTCTCAAAAAATATAAATTAAATAAAATGATATTTTAAAAAAAAATAATTCAATAAAAGTGTTATATTAAGAATTACTAATTTTTAAACTAAAAAGTAATTATTCTTCCTCATTAAAATTTGGAACCTTATAAGTTTCTCCAGGATTCATAATAACTACATCAATAGATGGATTTAATTGTTTTACAAAATTAGAGAAAACTACAGGATCTTGTTCAATTGCAGGAAATGTATTATAATGCATTGGAATAACTACTTTTGGTGACATCCAATGAGTTGCTAAAGCACCTTCAAAAGGACCCATTGTAAATTTATCACCAATAGGTACCATAAGCACATCAGGTTTATAAATTCTACCAATAATATTTTCCATATCACTATATAATCCAGTATCTCCTGCATGATAAATTTTAGTTCCATCTTCAAAAGTAAATAGGAAACTAGCTGCACTACCACCAGGTATACAATTTTCTTCTACAAAATCAATATCTGATGAATGTTTAGCATCTAACATAGTAATTCTAATATCACGCACTGAAATTGAACCTCCAATATTCATACTAACAGCTTCAATTCCCTGTTTTTGTAAAAACACAGCAAGTTCAGCATTGGTAACCACAACAGGATTATTAACCTCAGCAAGTTCAAGTAAATCCCCGAAATGATCAGAATGCCCGTGAGTTAAACAAATAATATCTGGATTTAATTCTTCAACAGGTGTACTACATACTGGGTTATTACTAATAAATGGATCTATAAGAATAGTTGTATCACTAGTAATAATCTCAAATGCAGAATGACCTAACCATTTAATTTCCATAAAATTCCTCCATAATATTTAATTAATATTAATTATGAAAATAAAAAAATAAATATTTTTTTAAAAAATTTGACTTTGATAAAATTCTTTAAATTAGAATAATTTAAATTAGTAATAGGTTTAAAAAACTAAATTTAAATAAAATAACTTTCAAAAAAAAAAAAAGAATTATCTATTAGGAATATTGAAAATAAAGAATTTTGTTGAAATTCTTCAAATGTAGTATGTTTATTCAAATTTTAAAAAGATATAAAACCAGATTTCAAATAAAATAAGTTTTCAATAAATAATAAAAATAATAGAAAGAAAATTAATTATTAAATAAATCCTCTTTAACTGGTTCTGCTATATTCCATGTTGATTCAAACATAGATTTAATATCAAGAATAGATTTTTTATCAGAATAAATAGCACCATATTGGAAATCTTTATTAGTCTCATCATCAGATACAATTAAAGCATATGAATCATCAATAACTAAATTAATAGCATCTAAAGCAGGCATAGTCCTTATTTCAACATTTTTACCTATTAATGAACTAATAACAAGGGCTGTTGATAAGTCAGAAGAATCAAAATCTTCAACAATTATTCTAGTATAAACATTTGATAAATTATCCAAAAATTTATGAGACATGTCATTTAATGATTTTGTAATTAATAAAATATTATTAACTGCCATGGAAGATAATTTTTCAGACGCCTCCTGAGTTGAAATTCTTCCTTCAGAACTTATAACATAACTTTTAAGAAGTTTTGGAATTGGAAGAGATTCTGGATTATTAGGATCAATTTTTATTTCATCATCACTTATTTCGTCAGATTTGCTTAAGCGAACTGGAGGTTTTGATTCCATATCATTAACTGTGTTATCCAATTCAAAGGGTTGACCATAAACTTCAGAGTCATCTAAATCAAAATCATTATATATTCCATAATCTTCATCATTACTCTCTAAATCATCGTGTTGAACCTCAATAAACTCATCATTATTAGGAATATTATAATTAGATGAATTTGGTTTATAAATCATTGCTTCATCATTAGTTTTAACTAATTTTTCATCAATTTCATGAGATTTTTCTGATTCTGGAATTTTAGAAACATCAAAACCAGTAGACTGTTTTTTAACTGGACGGCGAGTAACTTTTACAGGTCTTTCATAATTAGGTGTAAATTGATAAGTTTTACTTGTATAATTAGATTTAGTAGGTTTTACTTTTAAAACAGCTTTTGAGACCACATCATTTACATCACTAGCATCATCATAAAAATTATCAACTTTATTAGTAAGATGTTCTGGTGCATTTTTTAATGAATCAAAATTAAATTCAGGCATACTTTCAACATTTCTTTTATCAAGATTAAAATTGATACTGTCAGTGATTCCTTTAGAATTTAATTTATTAAGTTTTGAATTAGATTTTGTTGAATCATTTAAAACTTCCTTAGTATTTTCAATAGATATAACATTAGTTGCTTTAATAATTAAATATAAACCAGCGAGAGCTAAAATTAATCCAATTATAAGAATAAATGATTTTAAATAATAAAATACATTCAATATAAAAATTGCTACACCCATAGCAAGTAATAAAAAACCTGAAAAAACTTTTAATAAATCAGCCACAAACTACACCTACATTTAAGTTTTATAAAACAATAATCTAATTAAAATTAAATTAATAATATTTAGAATTTATAAACATTTAAAGTTTATTACTATAATTAAAAAAATAGATGATTTATTGAAAATTTAATAATTTAATAGATAAATAAAATAACATCATTTAATTTAAAAAATAAAAAATTAAAATTAAAACAATAATAAAAAAATTAAAAATCTGAAAATTTTTTTAAATATTAAAAAATAAAAATTCTCATATAAAATTAAGATTTAAAAGAGATTTAAATTAAAAATAATCAACATATAATTACCTTTTTATTTATAAAATAGCTTAGGTGATTATAAATGAATAAAATAAAATTTTCAATTAAAAAATTAAATAATGAAGAAAATGGTCAAGGAGCTGCGGAATACATCTTATTATTTGGTGGTGTTATTGTAATTGCAATAGCTGCAATATTAATTTATAAATCATACTTCCAAAATAGTGCAAATAAATTAAATGCAAGTTCTGATATGGACAAACTCAGACAAAACATTTCTGCATAATTTAATAAAAAATTTATAGATAAAAATATGTGATTAAATGAATATAAAAAAGGATAAAAATGGACAGATAAGTTCAGAACTGATTTTATTAATAGGTTTAACATTAATATTTGTTCTAATTATTGGAAAATTTATTTTTAAATTAAATAATGATATAAATATTAAATTAAAAAATCTTATTGAAATAGGAAGGAATACAACATTAAATAATTTATAAATAAAGTATTATATTTAATAATAAAATTTAAAATTAAAAATCAATATTAAAACCAGTTAAGAAACATCCATCCTATTTATCCATTAATAAAGTCAATGAATAATTAAAAATAATCTAAATATTAATAAACAATAAAATCTTATTAAAAGTCTTTAAAAATCCGAATAAAATAATAAAATTAAAACAATTAATAAAGTCAATTAAGATATAAAAATAATTAAAAAAAAGAAATAAAGAGATTGAAAAAAACAATCTTAAAATTTAAAATTATTCAACTAATTTTCCAAGGATATCTTTCCATGAAGGAGATTGAATATTATCTAATTTCATACTGTTACGTTTGATAGTGAGTAAATGTTGAGGACATGCTTTAGCACATGCACCACATAAAACACAATAACTTGGATTAATAGAAGATTCATTATTAATAATTTCAATTGCATTACATGGACATACATCTTGACATGCATGACAAGATTCACCTTTACATACTAATTCAGGATCCCTTAATACCTCACCAATAAATGGTTTGTTAACTTCAACAGCATCTGCAGGACATACAGACTCACACCATCCACAGTTAACACATTTTTGTTCAATGAAGATAGTACCTGTAATTTTAGGTTTTTCGATTTCTTCTTGATGCATACATGTTGAACAAACTGCTTTAATAGCATTTTGAGGACAAGCCCTTTTACATACTTGACAATATACACATTTATCTTCAGAAATCTCTATAGTATCTGGAATTCCAAATTCATTATTTGAAGTGATTTTAATTGCTTCAGCAGGACATAATTCTGCACATACTTTACAATAAATACAATCATCTTCATCAACATCAATAGTACCAACAAGCAAATCATTACGATCTGGTAATTCTCTTTTGAAGAATATTGAATCCCTAGGACATGCTTCCACACAATTTTCACAATATAAACAGTCTTCCTCATTAATTTCTGCACCATTATGCCAAACAGGATAATTTCCAATATCTGAAATAGGCTCATCATCTATTTTTAAAGATAAAGCACCAAATGGACAAGCGCTTGCACATAATCCACATAATACACAATTTTTTGAATTACAGGAAATATAATCCATTTTTAATAAACCACGTGCAATAGGTACAATAGGACCTAATCTTAATGATTCTGTAGGACAAATATCCGCACAAATTCCACAACCTACACATTTATCATTATCATGAATTAATTCCCTACTTTCAATACCTTCTCTTTTAACAAGTGACATGAAAATACCTCTTTAATTCTATGCTTTAGATATAGCTTGATTAGGACAGTTTTGAATACATAAATCGCATTCATCACATTTACTATTATCGACGGATACATCACCATCAACATTAGTAAGAGCACCAGATTCACATAATTTTATACATAAACCTTCACCAGGACAATTTTCAATATGTCCACATTTATCTGCATCTATAATAATTGCCATTAAATCACCATAAAAACTTTTCTTAATAATAAATATAACGAAGTGTATATATAAACATGTCGGTTTTATCCCAGATATAAAATAAACTAATCAAGAAGATTGCCTTTTTTATCAATTTCACCATTACGTATTCGTGTAGAAGATATAGGAATATTATCATCTGCCAAAACAAAACTCACAACAACAATATCCAAAGGTTTCATAGATTTTTCATTACGAATTTCATTAATTTCAATTGCAGTAGGTTCTGTTTCTTCAGTAACAACAATAGCATCAAAATCTTCTTCATAAATACTAGGACCATATTTATCTTCTAATTTACATAAATGAAAATTATCATAATCCTTAAAAAATTTAGATAAATTCTGCATACGTACTTTACAAGGATCAATATCCCCTTTAAGACCACCGAAACTATCAGAAGTAACCCCTATTTCAACAAAATCCCCTAATTGAAAAGCAGTTTCCAATAATTTTCGATGACCATAATGAAACTTATCAAAGGTTCCACCGACAACAACTTTTTTATATCTTTTATTAATCATAAAATCCTTAAATCAATTATTAAAATTAGTATGTAACTTGCTTTATTTAAATTTTTATATATTCAAAAAAATAATTTATAATTTTAATAAAAAATATAAAATAAAAATTAGATATAAATAAAATAAGTATTTAAAATATTGATTCTGTTGAAAATCCATTGATATTTTAATTTTCTAAAATTCATTTATTTTAAATTGAAAAATTGTATTTTAAAATTAAATGATTTCAATAACTAAAATATTCAATAAAATCAATAAATTAAATAAACTAAATAAAAATATTCAATTAAGGGATAAAATGTTATATGAAGAAAACATAGTTCAAAAGAAATTAAAAGACATTAATATTCGTTTTGGATTAATTTACCCAAATGTTTATAAAGTAGCTATGTCCTCTTTAGGTTATCAAATATTGTATAATTTATTAAATGATATTGATGATACATACTGTGAAAGAATCATTTATCCTAAAACTAGAAGTATTGAATCCAATAGTCCAACAAAAGATTTTGATATTTTAAGTTTTACTATCCAATTTGAAGAAGATTATTTTAATGTAGTAAAGATGCTTGCAGTTTCAGATATTCCATTATATAGTAAAGATAGAACAAACAAAGATCCACTTATTATAGCAGGAGGCCCATGTGTTACTGCAAATCCTATGCCTCTTAGTCCATTTATTGATATATTTATAATTGGTGAAGGAGAAGTAATTTTTAATGAATTTATAAATATTTATAGAAATTTAGATAATCCTAAAGAACATCTTGAAGAATTTTTAGACCTTGATGGAATTTATATACCAAAATTTAATAATGAAACAGAAATTGTGATTGTAGAAGATATGGATAATTCTTATCATATAAAATACCCCATAGTAATTAATACAGATAATCCTAATTATAAACCAGTATTCGGGAATTCTATTTTATTAAATGTTTCAAGAGGATGTTCTAGAGGTTGTAGATTCTGTATGTCTGGATATTTATACAGACCAAAAAGAGAAAGTTCCCTTAAAAAATTAATAGAAATCAGCGAAACAGCAAGAAAAAATAGTAATCTTAATAGAGTTGCATTGATTGCTCCATCTGTAAGTGATTATTCCAATATTAATAAATTAACAAATGAATTAAATAAGAGAGGTTTTGAAATATCAACACCGTCTATGAGAATTGAAACAATTACAAAAGAATCATTAAAATCTTTAAAAGAAAGTGGACAAAAAACACTTACAATTGCACCAGAATCCATATATAAACTTAGACACTCAATAAATAAAGATATTTCAGACAGAAAAATAGATGAAATATGTGATTTAGCGATAAAAATGGGATTTAATCTAAAACTATATTTTATTATTGGTTTTCCTAATGAAAGTGATGAAAATATTAAAGAGCTTGCAGAATATATTAAAAGAATTGATTCTAAAAAAAGAAAAGGAACTTCAATAAAATTTAGTATAAATCCATTAGTTCCTAAAGCCCAAACACCGTTACAATGGGAAGAATATAATATTAATGATATTAAATCAAAAATACGTTACCTTAAACATGAACTTAAAGGAATAAATGTAAAATTTGATAGTGCTAAAATAGGTTTAAAACAATATGTACTATCATGTGGAGGAGAAAATATTTCAAAACTTTTAGAATATTCAATTCATAATAAAATTAATACAAATACTTGGAAAAAGTATATTCCTCATTATAGTATTTCTGATGAACTACCATGGTCTAAAATTAATTTAGGATATAATAATGACTTTTTAAAAGAAGAAAGAGAAAAAATTAAAAACAATGAAATAACACCATGGTGTGAAGAATATAAATGTTATAATTGTAAGTATAATTGTTTATAAAAAAGACTCTGATAACTATTAATTTAAATAAATAATAATATTATTAATTAAATTAATTAATAAAATATAGAAAATAAAAACATATAACTAATAATAAGATTAAAATAAATAAAAAATAAGTAAAATATCCTATAATAAAAATTAAAGATGTGTTAAAATGATTAAAAATACAAAAAGAGCAAACTCAATAGAATTATCACAAATTAGAAAAATGTTTGAGAATACAAATCCAAATGCAATAAATCTGGGAATTGGAGAACCTGATTTTGATGTTCCTGAAAATATTAAAGAAGCAATGAAAAAAGGAATTGATGATGGACTAACACATTATACACCAAATAGGGGTTTTGAAAATCTTAGAGAAGAAATTGTAAAAAAATTAAATAAAGATAACCACATCAAAACAGGAATAAATGATATCATAGTAACTTGTGGAGCAAGTGAAGCATTATATGATTGTTGCCAAGCATTTTTTGAAAAAGGTGATGATGTATTAATACCTAATCCTGGATTTTTATCATATGAAGCATGTGTAAAATTAGCTGAAGCAAATCCAATAAGTGTAGATACACCAATGAAAAATGATTTTAAACTTAAAATTGAAGATATACAAGAAGCAATCACGCCAAACACCAAAGGATTAATAATAAACTCACCATCCAATCCAACAGGTGCAGTAATGGATAAAGAAGATATAAAAGGAATAGCGGATTTAGCAACAGACCATGACTTTATAATCATATCCGATGAAATATATGAAAAAATTATTTATGATAATAAAAAACATTATTCACCTGGAGCATATAGTGATAATGTAATTACAATTAATGGTTTTTCAAAAACATATGCTATGACTGGTTTAAGAATAGCATATATGAGTTCTCCTTCCTATTTAACTGAAGAACTATTAAAAGTACACCAATACGCTACAGCATGTGCAAGTTCAATATCACAAATAGGAGCATATGAAGCATTAAAAGGACCACAAAACTCAGTTAAAAAAATGGTTGATGAATTTAATAGAAGAAGAGACCTTATTTTAAGTAGATTAAATGATATGGGATATGAATGTGTAAAAGCAGAAGGTGCATTTTATGTATTTCCTAAAATTAAAAATCCAGAAAAATTTGTTAAAGAAGCAGCAGAAGCTGGAGTAATTACAGTACCCGGAGTTGCATTTGGAAGTATGGGAGAAGAAAATGTTAGAATGTCCTATGCTAATTCATATGATAATATTAAAAAAGCAATGGACATACTTGAAAAAATATAATATCTTATGAAAATTAGAGTAAATACTCTAATAATTTAATATTTTAATATTAAGACAATACTAGTTTTAAAAGACTTTTATCCTATTTATTGAAATCATTTAAATTCTAAAAAAACTATACCTAAAAAAATAAAAAACAAGTTCTAAATTAAAAATAAAAAAAATATAATATTAAATTTTCAACAGAGACATTTATTAATTAAGAATAGAAGTAAAATAAAAATTACTTTTTTCCAAAACCACTTAAAAGTCCCTTAAATATATGAAAAAATTTTTATGCACTTAAAAATTATGTAAAAATTATATTATATAATTAAAAAAGAATTCTTTTAAATATTACAAAAAATAAACTAAAAACTAAACAAAATTAGAGAAATAAAAAAAATGAAAAAACAAGAAAGAGACAAATACGGTAAAAAAGCAGCAATGGTTGGAATTGTAGGTAATAGTTTTCTTACAATATTTAACATAATTGTTGGAATATTTTCAGGAAGTTATGCACTTATTGCAGAAGGTGCACATACATTATCAGATGTTGCAACATCAATTATTGCATTTATAGGATTTAAACTTGCAAGCAAACCTGCAGATCATGATCATCCATTAGGTCATGGAAGAGCAGAAGCCATAAGTGGCCTTGTAATTGTTATATTCTTAGCAGTAGTTGCATATGAAATTATAAGTGGTGCTATTAAAAAATTATTATTTGCACAAGTATCTACTGTACCATCATATCTTGCAGGCGTTATGGCTGTAATCGGAATACTAACAAACATCGCCATGAGTCAAAAAATCATTTCAATTGGGAAAGATATAAACAGCCCAGCAATCATTGCAGATGGTAAACATCAAAGAGTAGATTTATTATCCTCACTTGCAATTGTTATTGGAGTAATTATTGCTCATTTAGGATTTACTAAAATTGATTCCATAATAGGATTATGTATTGGATGTTTAGTTTTAAAAACTGCTTATGAAGTTGGAAGAGACAATATTGATAATATTATGGGTAAAGTTCCTTCAGACAAATTAATTAAAGAAATTGAAAAAGTTGGAGATTCAGTAAATGGTGCTATTGAAATACATGATATCAGAGTCAACTTTTTTGGCTCATATGCTACAGTAACTTGTCATGTTTCTGTAGATCCTAATTTAAGTATTGTTGAGGCACATAAAATTACGCATGAAGTACAAAACAAAATAGAAAACAATATAGAAATTATTCATGGAGTTACTGCCCATGCATGTCCTTATGGAATAGAATATAATCATGAACAGCAATTAGATGAATGAAAATTTTTATCAATTAAATTTTCAAATTTAGATTTAATTGATAAATCTAAATTTTAGTTTTATTTAATATATTAATTAAAAAACCTAATTTAAAATTTCATTAATTAGAATATTTACCTTGAAGAGCAATAGGAACATATTTTTTAAAATTTTCATTATCTAATAAATTAGTATTATTAATAATATATTCACTTGTTTTCTTATTATTCATAGATAATTTCATTTGACTTTTAATAAATCCTTCTTCTTTAATTAATTTAAGAAGACGTTTACCATAAGTTAATGACGGATTAAGAAATCTTTTTTTCAATGAAGCAAGTATTGGTTTATAATAATCCATGTCAAATTCATAAACCATTTTTTCCATACCTTCAAAAATTTCTAAACCCCAATTAATAAAATCTACTTCTTCACCATCCTTCAATAATTTTAAATCTTGAGTATAGCCATATTGGGCAACTTTTACCTCATTTATAAAAGCTTCCTCTTGCCAATTTTCATAATCAGATTCATCTAAGACAAGCAAATATATTAAAAATAAATGTAAAAAATCCATATCCTTTCTAATAAGACCACATTTATAAAAAGGATTTATATCCAATGTTCTAACTTCAAGATATTGAATTCCTTTTTCATTTAAAGATTCGAGCATTTTATTTGGATTTTTAGGTTTTAATCTGATTTGAGTATATAACTCCTTAGCTTCAGATAATATACCATTATCAACAAAACTTTGAACATCATTTGTGAATTCTTTTACATTATTATAACTAGGATATAATGGTTCTAAATTTTTATAGCCACAAGAAGAATTTCTTAAAGAAGGTCCATCTTCAGTATAAAAACTTCCTTTATTATCAGCATGATGCATTAATTTAGTACATTCATCAGTGAAACTCTTATGAGCTGCAACAGAACATCCAGTAAGATAAATTATAAACCAAACATACCTGATATAATTTCTTGTAATTTTTAAATATAAACTATCTTTAAATTCTTTATAACTAATATCAATAAATGTGTCTTCAATTATATTTTTATAAAATTCTTGAACCATTTCATCTTTAAATGAAAAATTAAAATGAATTCCAGAAATCAATTGTTTACGAAGACCATATTTTTTTGCAAGACCTTTCCTATAATCCATAGATTTTTTAGCTAACTCTTTTTTACCATAATATTTTGCAATGGGTATTCTACTAGATTCTGGAAGTATACAAGGTAATGATTGAAACCAAATATATTCATCATCATCTAAAGAAACATTAACTAAATCAGAGATAAATGAGAAAAATTGAAATGCTTCTTCAACACTATCAAATGCCGGAGTAATGATTTCAATTTGACTTTCAGAAAAATCAGTAGTGATATAAGGATTATTTAATTTATTTCCAAATATTTCTGGATGTGGTCTAAGAGATAAAGTTCCATCTTTTAAAGTCCTTAATCCTTCCCATTCAATTCCAAATAAACCTTCCAATAACTGTTCTCCAGTAAAATATTTTTCGACAGTAGATAAATTAAAAATATCTTCCATAACAGCACCTACTTTATTTTAGACTACCATATTCTTTTATAATTTCATCTAAACTAATATTTTCATCAAGTAAAGACAATAACCTTTTAGCAGGATTAGTTCTATTTTCAATATTCTCATAAATTGGTTTTAAGAAAACTTCTTCACCATAATTTCTTTCTTTAAGACCTTGGAATGCTAAATCCACAATATCTTTACACAAATCATATAATCCATCCTCAGAAATAAATTTTGGAAGATCTTTTTTAATAAATAATTTACGTAACTCTGTTGGTGAATAAGCATTATCATATAAATTTGAATTATTTATTAATTCATTAACTTCATTAATTTTATGTTTTAAACCAACATGAAATGCAGGAACAGACATTGAAGTAGAAATCGGTTGAGTACATACACTTCTATATTCTATTGTACCTCTAAATGTAAGATCAATAAATTTAAATGATCTTACATAATCAATATCATCTAAAGAAGGAGTAAATTTAATAGTTTTATACTCACCATTATCATAGTATTCTCCAGTGATTTCATCCTTACTAAAATATTCATATAAACTCATTGATGTAAAATTTATATAAACACCATTCCTAATTACACTATAAATATTTAAAGAAGACAGATAATTTAATAATTGAGAGATATCACTAAATTCAAAATCATACATCCCAATATTATGTGAATTTATACCATGAGTACTATTCTCCCAAAATATATCTCTAAAACAAAGATAATCTTCATTATCCCCTAAAAAAACAGAATTAGAAAATAAAATTGCTTTGATTGGTTCTAATTTAGAAAATACATTAATAGTTTCTAATAACTCATCATAAGGAACATCTAATTGAACTTGAGAAGCACTTGAAAATAAACCATATTCTGGATAATCATGAAAGTACATAATATCATTATATTTTGGATAAGATTTTAAATGATGATAAAGCATTAAATATCTTTCATTAGGTATAGGTTCTTTAAGATTATATTTCCAATATGGATTAATACCCATTCCAGTTAATGTATGATTTCTTTTTTCAAATTCTTCTTTAATAAATGTATAATACTCAATAAAACGTTCATTAATAGAAAATAATTCTTTTTCTTTACCCATTGCAAATTCTATATTATTATAAGAACAATCATAACAAAGCATATCACCATTATCTTTATTTCTTAAAGAGTATATATTCCCATCATAATCCATACCTTCTATATCAAAAGAAGAGAATTTATCTTTAAATAATTCAGTTACTTTATGAACAACATTAAAATCCACAGGATCTTTATTTAAATTAAGAATAGGAATCTCAATCTCAACTCCAATATACTCCTTTTTATTATCTTTAGTAGGCAATATGAATTTTTGATAAATTTTATTCCTAATGTCTTCCTTACTAATACTATTTACCATACATAATCTCCTTCAGACACAGCATCTAATGAACTTAAAAATTTCTTAATAAAGATTAATTGTTCTGGAGTTTCAATGTATTCATTACTATGAGGTTCAGCTCTAAACAACAATTTACCATCTTTAAAACATAATAAAGTATTTAAGGGCACATCTTTCCAATTCCCATTATTTAATGGTTTAGTTGAAAACATTATACCATCACTAAATTTAAAATAATTTAAGGAATCTTTACAATTCATATGAACATAAAGATACTCACCATCAAAAAGCATAAAATCTAATTTATTATTAAATGATAAATTATTAACTAAATTACTTAATAAATTGAAACGTTCATTAATATTTAATTTTTTACCTTTTTTAGATTCTTCTTTATTAATAGTATCAACAATATAAAGTAAAATTCTTTCAGAATCTGTAGTTCCTTCTTGAATCATAGAATATTTACATAAATCAGAACTATCAAAGATTGTCCCATTATGAATTAATGTCCACATTCTACCAGAATTATCTATTTTATTAAAAGGATGACAATTAGAATAAATTAAATCACCAATTGTAGCTAATCTAATATGTGCAAAAACATTTTTATTAATTATTGCATTTTCTAAAATATTTTTTAATTTTAAACTTCCTCTTGCATTAATAGGTTCTTTATAAACACGATAATCTGAAGAATCTAATAAAGCTAAACCCCATCCATGAGGATGATGATTACAATGAGAATAGAAATCTTTTAAATATTCATTTATTGTAAATGGTTTATCTGAAGAATAAGCAAATAACTCACACATATTTTTACCTCATATTAAATTATATTAAAATAATATTTAAAACTTTTATTTACTTTATTAAAATAAACTTTTAAATTGTTTATAAATAAAGGGTTCTTATAAGAATATACTAAAATAATTTAAAAATTAATAGGCCTATAAATACTTTAATCAAATAGTTTATTAAAAAATTTAAATATAACTATTGTTATATCTCTTATAATATTTAAATATTTTTATAGAGAATATAATAAAAATAAAAAAAAATAGTTAAATAAAAATAAACGCCGGGAACGGGATTTGAACCCGTGTTATCCATGAGATAATCGGATTAGCAGTCCGACGCCGTACCAGGCTGGGCCATCCCGACAAATGAAAAAATAAAGATTAACTTAAATATCAATTAACTATTAGTATTATATTTAAAATAATATAAAAACTTTTCTATTTTCATAATATTATTTAATATAAAATAAATTAATCTAAAAAAAACATTATTAAAAAAATGGCATATCTGAAAGTGGACTAAATTCAACAATAAAGGTTATCTTAAAAATCAACTCCACTCCGCTACTCTACAAGCATTAATTGTAAATAGTAGAGCTGCTCCCTTCCGGACCTGACACATTCCTACAATAAAGTCTAATAATTTTTACCCTCCAGTAAAAATCAAGACACCATTAATCCTGCAGGACGAAGTTTCCATATCAATTTTTAAGGCCTTTATTATATCCAAAAGCCGCCTTTCAGATTTCAACTGCACCAAAGGGGATGTGTGCTTACAGAGGACCCCTAACCCTCCAGTCTAGCCATAGTAATATATTGACATGATATTATATAAATGTTACTAATTATAGAAAAGATAATTATAAATAGGTTTAATAATAGTTTAATTCAAAAATAAAGAAATTATCATTTTATTATAAATAAAATACCTAAATAAAATAATGTTATTTAATAAAAATATAATTTAAAAGTGGTGAAAATTAAAATAAAAAAATCATTAATCTATTAATTTATATATAATAAAAAATTTAAATTAAATTAATATTTAAAATAATAATATTAATTTAAAAAGTCTAGAAAAATTTTAAATATTAAAATTATTAAATATTCTCAAAATAAAAAATTTAAAATTCGTCTTTTAATGCATGAATGATATCACCATCAGATAAAATACCTACAAGTTTACCATGATCCAAAACAGGTAATTGATTAATAATAGATTTACCTGGAGAATTATTATTCATCTCATTTATTGCATCAACAATAGAATTTTCAGGATTAACAAATGCAACTTGTTTTACCATAACATCAACAACTTTAGTACCTAAAGTATAATTATCTAAAATAAGATTATGACCTAAATCAGTTGCAGTTACAATACCCACCATTTTATTATTATCAATGACTGGCATTGAACTAATTTTCTCTTTCATAAGTTTTTCAAAGGCAAAAACAACTTCCTGATCAGGATCAGTAGTTACAACCTCTTTAGTCATTAAATCTTTAACCTTTAAATTCCCTAATTTACTCATTATTATTACCTCCATAAACTTTAGTAATAGTTTTAATCATATAATCAATAGTATTTGAAACATTAATATTTTCAATTACAGGTACATTATATTTATTAGCTTGCATTACAATATACCTTTGAATTTTTCTAATTGAATAAAAATTATCTAAATATCTTTTTAAAGGTCTTCTAGCCCACATTTGTCTACTTCTAGAATAAAATCTTTCTTTATGAACATTTGCATCACTAACTTGTAAAGTAAAAAGAACAACATTATCCCTTTCTAAAAGTTCTTCTTTAATAAAACCTGGGACAATATGTACACCTTCAATTACAATACTTATACCTTCATCTAAAGATCTTTCAATTACAGCAGCAACTCCAACAGCTACAGCATCAACTTGATTTTTATAACCTGCAATAACTTCATCAAACTCAGGAGGAGAAGGTATTCTCATTACCTTATATGCATTAAAACTAGATTTATGTATTACAGGAAACAATTCTTTTGAAACAATTTTACGCATGACCTCACGAATCATATCGGTACTAATCATATTTTTTATTCCTAAACGATTAGCAATTTCAAAAGCTATTGAAGATGTACCAACACCAGATGCACCACCAATTAAAATAATTAAAGGTTCTTGAGATTTTCTAATTTTTCTCCAATTAATATATTTCTCAGCAATGACTGGATCAACAGTATTTAAAACCTCAACAATAATATCTACCAAATCTTTTATAGGTATTACTTCAATACCCTCTTCCTTAAGTTTATTTTCAATAGAATTTGCTATATCATAAGCTTTAGTTAAGTTCATTTCTGCCCGAATTAAAGAACGTGCTAAAACACCTTTAGAAAACGGTTCTGTATATTTTTTTCCACTAACTTCTCCTTGCACATAAATCATTTAATCACGCCTCTAATTATTTAATGAACATATTATACATTTAAATAAAAAATTAAATATTAATTAAATAAAAAATTAAATAATATAAATATAATTATATGAATCATAGAATATTTAAAGATATTATCTTCTTAATGTATATTATTAAATTTATATATAATAAAATTTACTAAATCTTTTTTTCTTAAAAAAAATAATACATAAAATAAAAAACAGCAAAAAAAGAATAATAAAATGAATTTAAAAAAAAATAAATTAAAAAAAATCATTTAAACTAGAAATAATAAAAAAATTAAAAAATAATAAAAAAATAGATAGAATAAGAATAAAAAATAAAAGAAATATTCAAAGAATAAAAAATTAGTTAAATGAAATTATTCAATAAAAGAAATAATTTCAACATCATAATCTAAAGAATCTTCATCAATGTCAATTAAACATCCATAATTTTCTTTAAGCATGCCTGGATTTACAATAGTGGTATCACCTATCTTATCTATTGATCTTCCCTCATGAATATGGCCACATAAATTAATATCTGGTTTAAATTCTTCAATAGCTTTTCTTAAAGCTTTACTACCCACATGAGAACCATCAGGTATTTTATCTGCTTTAGTATCAAAAGGTGGTGCATGAGTAAGCAAAATTTTTACTTTAGGTATTTTATCATTAGCCATAAAATCATATTCAGCATATAACTCTTTAATTGCATCATATATATGTGGATCTTTAAATTCACCTGGTGTATCAAATGGTGTTTCATTAGATCCTCCAAATCCGAATATTACAACATCACCATATGCAATAATTTGATTATGTAGACAAACTGCATTTGTATCAGTAATAACATTACAGATTCCATTAGGATCACAATTACCAGGAACTGCGAAAACATCAAATCCTAAATCAGAAATTCTATTAAGAAAATCTGATGCAAATTCTAGTGGTCCAAAATCAGTTAAATCCCCATTAATTAATACTAAATCAATATTATCTTCATTATTCTTTAAATATTCAAAAAAATTTTCATTTTTTTCACTGTGAATATCACTAATTGATAAAATTTTCATCAGAAGCACCTCTTAAAAATTATAATATAATTAATAATATTTTATCAATAATATAATAAAATTTTCTATATGAATTAAATAAAATACATTAAATAAACAAAGAGTTAAAACAAAATGAATTTAAAATTTAAACAATAATTATACAGATTAATTAAATTTTATCATAAAACCATTGAATTTGTTCTAAATTATTCTAAATTTAAAAATAAAAGGGATTTTAGAAAATTAAAATTTAAAAAGAAAATAAAACTAAGTTTTTAAATATCCAATAAAATATTAACTTAAAATTATTTAAGTATAAAAATTACAATTTAATAATAAATTTAAAGAAAATAAATCTCCAACAAAAAAGAAAAAAAAGAAAATTAAAAATTAGTCAAAAAAGAAACCGGCCATTTCCTGAATTCCTTTTTTAACATCACCTTTATCACCATATAAAGATAAAGTTACATCATCTTCAAATTCAATTATTAATCCATAGTATTCTGCAATTTCTTGAACTCTATCTTCAGTTATTGGTTTTTTCAAAGTTATACGGCCAGTAGAAAATCCTGGTGGTGGATTTAAATTAAATTTAGAGTGAATATCTGGAGTATCATATAATTTTTCTCCCCTATTTGCTCTTTTTAATTTATCAAACCATTCATCAGCATATTCTTCAGAAACATTTTCTGATGCAATATCAAGTAATTTATTTTGCATTTCAGATAAAGTTATATTAGCTTTTGAAAGTTCTTTAATCATATCTGGATGAGATGTATCTTTTTTATAAAAACTAATTTGTGTTTTAGTAAATCCCATGTTTCTGTTAATATCTGTCGGAACTTCAATATCTCTTTTGATTAAATCAGATAAAAACTCGGAAAGTACAAGCCATACCTGTTCTGCTGGTAAATTCATAAATGACCTTCTAATATTTTTAATGTGTTTACGTTGACCTTAGCATCTGCATCTTTTAGTTCTTCTTTTATTTGATCTATATTATCATAAGAATCTAAAAAAAGAACATGATGACTAGTGGTCCCAGTAATATCCAAAATAGCTATTAAATCATCATTTTTAACTTCTCTTTTTTCGATAGTTGCTTTGAATTTTACATAAGGACCATATTCCTCAGGTAAATCTTTATATTTAAATAATCCACCTAATGTAGCTATAAACATTAAACCACCTCAACGTTTCTAAATTAAAAAAATTTATAAATATAATATATAACTTCTATTATATATACATCAAAATTTTATTAATTCTATTTTAATTAAAAGTTATATAAAAGTTTTTTTAATGAAAATTTTAAAAAAATAATAAAAAATAAACCAAAATTAAAAGAAAACAAAAAAATAATAAAAAAAACAATACACAAAAAATAAAAAGCAATTCATAAAAAAAATACAAAAATAGTATAAATGAATAAAAAAAATAGAGATAAAAAATCTCTATAAAAAATTTAGTAACCTAATTTTTTAAGAAGTGGTTCAGCACTTACTTGTTGAGCACCTAAAGTTAATTCTTCAGGAGATAATCCCATAGCTAAACCATAAAGTTGTGCTAAGTGTAAAACAGGTAAATCGTATTCGTCACCATATTGTTCTTTAACTTCTCCTTGACCTACATCAAATTGTAAGTGGCAGAAAGGACAAACATCTACAATACAATCAGCACCTGCTTTTTTCATACTTTCAAGTTTTTCATGAGTGAAACTAGTACTTACAGATTTATCTCTAGCTCTTAATCCTCCACCTGCACCACAACACATCATTTTGTTGTCATAGTCAATAGATTTAGCACCTGTGATTTCAACTAATTCGTCTAAAATAGATGGATTTTCTGCATCATCGATTTGTTTTTCAGCAGTAGGTCTTAAGAAGTGACATCCATAGTGTACAGCAACATTTATATCTAAAGGTTTTTCGAATAATTCAGAGATTTTATCTAAACCAACATCATTATATAATACTTCAGCAAAGTGTCTTACATTAATGGTACCTTTAAATTCATGGTCACCGGTTTTTGCTAAAATTTCGTTGATTTCATCTCTTTTTTCACTGTTTTCTTTTAACATTTCATTTGCTTCAAATAAAGAACCGAAACATCCGTTACATTCTGTGACGATGTCGTCTCCCATTTCTTCAGCAAGACAAAGGTTACGTGCTGCAACAGCTGCCCAAGTTTTTTGATCGAAAGAACCAAAAACACCAGGAGCAGGACAACAAGAAGCTCCTTCCATATCTTTAAGTTCTACACCTAATTTATCAAATAATAATCTAGTAGCTTTTTCTACACCAGGGTAACGGTTATTTACAATACAACCTAAAAAGTATGCAATTTCCATTAAAATTCCTCCTATAATCCTTCGTATCCAATTAATTTATCAAATTCACAGATTTTACAAATATCTTGAACTTCTTTTAAAGCTTCTGGATATTTGTGAGTTGTTGGAGGTACTTCAGGAAGACCAATTTCTTTTCTTAAGTTTTTGAATTTATCGTTAATTGGTACTGCATGACCAGTTTCTAATACGAATCTACCAGTAGCTTTGTGTGCATCAGCCATGTAACCAGCATGAGCAGCTTCATTACGTGCAAATTTAATAACTTCAACAATTTCTACACTTCTAGGACATCTTTCTTGACAAGTGTAACAAGTAGTACACATCCATAAAGCAGGATCAGAAATAACTTCTTCTCTTAATCCTAATAAACATTTTCTAACAACTTGTCTTACTCTGTAAGGAGTCCTTCTACCAGATGGACAACCTCCACCACAAGTACCACATTGGAAACAGTGATTTACTGTTTCAAGACCTGCATCAATAAATCTTTGTTTGAAATCTTCATCGATGTCATCCATTGTATAAATATCATTATCTTTTAATAAAGTCATATTATCTCTCTCATTATCCATTTCATTTTCATCTTCAGAATTATCTTCAGATTCGACTGAAATTTTAACTTCATCAATTTCTTCTTCAGAAGATTCTTCAGGATTAGAAACTTCAGTTTCTTCAACAGAAACAGTTTTTTCTTCAGATACTTTCTCATTCTCAGTTACATCATAAGAATTAGAAACTTCTTCTGTAGCCACTTCTTCAGAAATATCTTCAGATTCAATAATTTCTTTTTGGGAAACATCTGGTTCTTTAACAGAATCATCTAATTTAGTTTCCTCATCAATTGTAGAAGTATTAACTTCTTCAACAGGAGGTTTTACTTCATCATTTGAACTTTTATTTATCGGTTCAGAAGATTTAATTCCAGAAACACCATTTTCATTAATGGTATTATCAGAAGATGTCTGTTTAGATTTCTCAACTTTAACAGAAGCTTTAACTTCAACTTTAGCCCCTTTAGCATTTTTATTATCTTCATTTTTTCTAAATAAAGATTTAATAAAAGAAAACACAGACATTGAAAAACACACCCTAGGAAAATCACAGGACTAATACACCTCAAATCCTTAATAATAATTTTTATAGAATAGTATATAAAGATTACTAAAAAATTCAAATCTGTAACCTAAAAGGTTACAGTAATATATAAAATTAATAAAATAATAATCAAAAATTATTAGAAATATATAAAAAAATAATTATTATAATATATTACCATATATAAAAAATCCAAGATTATTTATTATTAAATACATAAAAAATCTTTTATGAAAAAAACATCTACCAAGAGGATACTATGAATAAATTTGAAATTAAATCACATGATGGACCTGGAAGATTTGGTCGTTTAAATAAGATAAAAACTCCTTTATTAATAGACACTAAAGATTTTAAAATAGCAGATAACCAAGGACTTGCATATAATATTGAAAAAGAATTGGCTAAATGGAGTGTTGATGAGACAATTAAAAAATCATCAGATGAAGAAGTATTTAAAAACTCAGATATTGCAGTAATTCAAGGGGGAAAGTATATTGATTTACGTATAGAATGTTGTAGTAAGTTAGAAGAATTAGGATATAATATGTTTCTAATAGCAAATGGAGATGATTTATTACAACACCCCAAAGATTTAGTTGAATTAATTGTTAATTTAAGGGAAAATCTTAATCCAAATAGTTTTTTAATATTTCCATTTTCAGAATGTTCTTTTATACCATTACTTTCATATATGGGAGTTGATGGATTTTTAATAGATTCAAGTGAGTATTATAGTTATATGAATGTTCTTATGACTCCTACTAAAAATTATGATTTAAATACTTATAAAATATATGAAAATATGGGAAGAAGAGAAATTGAAGAATATAATAAAAATACATTAGATTTAGTACTAAGAGAAGTAAGGTGGCATATGAAAAATAGGAGTTTAAGAAATTTAGTAGAGGAAAGAGCAACAACAAGTCCCCAGAACATAGCTGCTCTTAAAATACTTGATAAAGAATATAGAAATTATTTACTTAAAAATACCCAACTATTTTAAAAAATATAATTATATTTTAATAATATCTGAAATTTTACTAAAGAGAATAGTTTAAAAAAGACAATTCAAATATGAAAAATAATTCTATAAAAAGAATAAAAATAAATTTATATTATATAAGTAAAACAATTTATTATATATTAATATAAAATAAATTTATGTAATAATTGAAAAAGGGGATAAAATGAAAATAACCTTTATAAACCCACCACAAACAGCATCAAAATATAAATTTATGGGAGTAATTGCACCCCCATTAGGTATGGCATATATTGCTGCAGTACTTGAGAAAAATAATTATGATGTAAGTATAATTGATGCATGTGCACTAGATTATACATTAGAACAGTTATCAGAAAGAGTTAAAAAAGAAAATCCAGATATAGTTTCCATATCTGCACTTACCCCAACTATTGGTAGTGCATTAGAAAGTGCACAAATAGTTAAAGAAACTATTCCTGAAACTACAGTAATTTTAGGTGGATACCACCCAACATTTAACTTTGAAGAAACATTACATGACGAAAATGTAGATCTTGTTATACGTGGTGAAGGTGAATACACCATGTTAGATTTAGTTCAAACCATAGAGAAAAGTGGAGATTTATCAGGAGTTAAAGGAATAGTTTATGAAGAAGAAAATGAGAATGGTGATAAAATAATGATTGTAACTCCAGATAGAGAACCAATCATGGATTTAGATGAACTCCCATTCCCTGCATTACACCTTCTTCCAATGGATCATTATAAATTATTAAATATGGATACCCATATGAGCACAATGATTACAAGTAGAGGTTGTCCAATACAATGTTCATTTTGTTCATCTGCAGCAATGCATGGTCGTAAAATTAGAAGAAGAAGCATTAAAAACATTGTAGATGAAATAGAACATCTAAAATATGACTATGGCATTGAAACAATAGCATTTATGGATGATACTTTTACAATAAATAAAAAAAGAGTAAAAGAACTTTGTGATGAAATTATAAATAGAAATATTGACATAATGTGGGGTTGTACTGCAAGAGTAGACACATTAAATGAAGAAGTTCTTGAAAAAATGAAACAATCAGGATGTATATGTATATTTATGGGTGTTGAATCAGCAGACCAAAATGTTCTTGATAAAATGGGCAAAAGAACAAATATACCTAAAATTAGAGAAGCATTTAAAATAGCCCATGAGAAAAAAATTAGAACTATAGCATCTGTTGCTTTAGGAATGCCAGGTGATACTAAAAAAGCAATGAATAAAACAATCAAATTTGTTCATAGTTTAAAACCGAATTATGCAATATACAGTCTTGCAACACCATACCCTGGAACTAGATTCTATAAAGAAGCATTTGAAAAAAATTTAATAAAAGTTAAAGATTGGTCTAAATTTACTTTAATTTCACCAATTTTAGAAACAATTGATTGTTCAATTAGCGATTTAAGAAAAATACAAGCAAAAGCATTTATTAAATTTTATTTAAGACCCCATTATTTAATTAGAGAATTTTTAATAGATGGCCCAATGGTTTTAAAAACATTTTATGGTGTTATAAAACAAATATTCTCCAAAAACGGTGGAGGAAACACAGATTATAATAAAAGAAATATACATCAAATAAAATCTTAATTATAATCTTTAAAATATCAAACTTCTTGAAACCATTTAATTTAAGATAAAGTTTTCTAATTTAAAAATAAAATATTTTAAAAAAGTTAAATTTTAAAATATCTCTTCAACAGAACCAATATTCTTGAAAATCTTAATTGATTTTCAATACTTTTTTTTAATTTAAGAGATGGTCATGATTATCTCATGTTCAACTAAAAATTTCAAATATTACTAATTTTTAAAATAATAACTTTAATTTAGAAAATTTATAAAAATTTAGACAAAATTTGAATTTTAATTTTATAAATCATTTAAATCAATGAAAAATTTTTATTTAATAATAAATATTCAAAAAACTTCTTTAGGCTAATAAAAAACAAAAAATATATAAAAACTATTTTTAAGAATAATTAAAAGTTTATATTAATTAAAACTAAAATAAATAATGTTTTAAATAAAATATTCAATTTTTATATTAATTCAAAAAATATAAACTAATTTATAAAAAATAATAAGCATTATAATAAAAATAATCAATTATAAATATTAAAAATAACAAAAATTTTACTAATATTTAATTTAATATTAATAATCAAAGGACATTAATAATATGATTGGAAATTTCAGATATAAAATTGCTAAAACAATGGGAAAATTTGGTAAAAAAATAGTAGGACTAAACGGAGGTATGGGAAAAAGTTTTCCTGGATGGTTATTTCTAAAAATTGGATCTTATGAAGCTTTAAACAATTTAGCTCAAGAACCAGAATATGGATCAATTATTATTACAGGAACAAATGGAAAAACAACCTCCACAACACTAACAATTAAATTATTATCAGAGGATACAGAAATTTGTTCAAACTTTGAAAGTAATACAATTAATGCCATAGCAACAGGATTACTTAAAACAGACACAAAATTAGGAGTATTCGAATATGGAATACGTGATTTCGAACATGGTATCCCTGGAGAAGTTCAAAGACTTGTAAATCCAGTTGGAGTAACTTACACCACAATATCTAGAGAACATACACAAGTTCTTGGAGTAAAAAATCCTTTTGAAAAATATTTAGCTGCAAAAGCAGAATTAAGTAAAAATATGACAAGAGGAGTTGTAATTGCAAATGCAGATGACCCGAGAACTGCATTTATTGGTAAGAATAAGGAAAAAGATGTACATGTTAATTATTTTGGATTTGATATAAACAATGTAGAAGATATCTTTGAAGAAAAACCAGTTAAATGCCCAAAATGTGGAAAAAATCTTAAATATTCTAAAAGATTCATGAACCACAGAGGAATTTATGAATGTGAATGTGGATTTAAGAGACCAGAACCAAATGTTAAACTAACAAATTTCAAATTAGAACCTGAAAGATGGTATATAAGAGTTGAAGGAAAAGTGTATAATTACACTGTTGGTAAAAATGTTTCATTTAAATTCGATACAGATGTCCCAAATTTTGGTATTCATAACTTATACAATGTAATATGTTCTACAACAGTATATGCAACATTTACACCTACTCCTGAAAAAATTGAAAAAACAGCAAAAAAAGTATTCTCTAGTTTAACTATGAAAATTTTACCTCCAGGACGTTTTGAAGTAGTAAAACTTAATGATGGTAAACTTGTTGGATTAGGACAGGGAGATAATGGAGATGCTCTTAAAGTAAATGTATTATGTATGAAGCAATATATAAAAGGTCCACTTGAATTTATTTATACAACACCTGATGTAGGTGAAGAAGAAGTATTTGAAGATCATCTTGAAGCAATACGTGCAATTAAACCAGAACATTTAATCGTTATCCCTGGAAGAGAATCAGTAGATATTGCAGAAAAATATTATAATCAAATTAAAGATGAATTTGATGCAGACTTTTACCCATATCCATACAAAGATATGAAAAAAAGAATTGATGGAATGTGCAATATTGTTAAAGAGTCAAAATATGAATATATTTTAATGACAGGATGTGGTGAAGAACAAGCGATGTGGGAACAAATAAAACAAAAAATTAAAAAAGAAAAAGAATAATTATATTCTATTTCTTATTTTTATTAAAAAGATATTAAATATTTTAAAAATATAAATTTAATCCATTTATTGAAATCTTCTGAACTTTATAAAATTTATCCTAATTAAAAAATGAATGAATTTTATAAGTTAAAATTTTAAATAAATAGGTTTTAAACAGTAAAACTAATTATAAAAAACTAAATTAAAACTAAAAACCTGATAAAAACTAATTTTATATTAAAAATAAATAAAATTTATACAATTAACTTTTTAACAAAATAAGTTTAAAACAAAAACTGTTTTTTAATAATTATAAAAAATAAGTAAAAAAAGTAAAAAAAAGATTAAAAAAATTAATCTTTAGCATATTTTTCTAATTTATCTGTAAATTTATAAACTGATTCTTTTAAAGGACCTAATTTAGAACCTGTTTTATACATTAACACTAAATCTCCTTTTTTTAATCCTTTAACTGCAACCAAAGAACCAATATAAACAAATATTCCTACAACAAAACCAATAATCATGCCAATAATATTTTTAGGAATAAACATACATACTAATCCCATAACTAAAGAAGCAAATAATATTTTTAAGAAATCAACAGTTTCAAATTTAACATTAGATACTTTATGAGTATAAATTATACAAACAACCATAATGAAAGCAGTACTAATAGATGTAGCCAATGCAGCACCATTGATATTCCACCATAATACCATAAACATACTTAAAACAAATTGAATTATTACACCTAATATAAGTGCAATCATTGGGACAAGAGGTTTTCCAAGCCCTTGAGTAATACTTGAAGATATGGTATATACTGCAAAACACAACATACCAAGAACCAATATTTGCAATGCAGTTGTACCTAAAGTATATTCTGCACCAAATAACAATCCAAGAATCGGTTGTGCAAATACTGCAACACCAACACAGAATGGCAATACAACTATAATAACATACCTATATGATTGGTGAATATATTTCTCAAGTAAAGAATGATCTTTTAATGAAAATGCTTCTGAAGCTGCAGGAAGTGCACTTGTTGCAACAGACATTGAAATAATTAAAGGTAAACGTGCAATAGCACTTGCATTAGTATAATAACCTGCAAAGTTACTTGCCAAATATGCCCCAATAAACAATGTACCAACATCATAAAGTAAAACTTCAGCAACCCCTGTAATTAATACAGGAATTGAAAATTTAAGAAGCATTATTATAATGTCCCATTCCTGAGCCCTTGTAATCTTTTTACGACCAGTTTTAAATTTAGAAGTTACATCTTTCTTAAATAACCAAATAGCAGATAATGATGCAATTAAAAATCCTATAACAGTACCTAAAACTGCACCTGAAACCCTCCATCCAATAACAACCAATAAAACAGCAAAACAAATCATGCCTAATTGTTCAAATGCTTTTGTAATAAGGATATTGGTCATTTGATAATAACCTTGGAAAACTCCACGATACAAACCAACAATAACACTAAATGGAGTAATAACAGCAACAAGCTCAAGAGGCAATACTGCTGCTGGTTTATGCCACCACCCCAGAGCAATCGGTTTTGCAATCAAAAACATGATAGTTGCACCAATTATTGCCATAATAATAATCAACTTAAAGGATGTTCTTATTACCTGCTGTTCCATTTGTTCATTATCTAAAGCCGAATATTCTGCAACATACTTTGCAATTGCTGAAGGAAGACCCCCAGATGCAGTAATATTTAAGAAATTCTGAAATGGCAGTGTTAAACCAAGTATACCATAATCAGCAGCAGTCATAAGCCACGTCATAAGGAAACGATATAAAAACCCACCAATACGAAAAATAAATGTACCAAGCAGCAATATAAAACTACCTTTTGCAATTTTCGATTCATTATCAGCCATAAAATCCCTTAGTTTATATAAATTTAAAAAAATTAGTATTGAAAAAGTCAATCTAACATAATATAATAATTATATATACACATGACTTTTAAATATTTCGATATTTTAAAACCATATATAAAGAATAAAATGAATAAAAGAAAATAAGATAAATCCTTTTAAAAGTTCAAATAACAATATCAAAATAATTAAAAAATAAAATAAAACCTTTAAAAATTCAAATAACAATATCAAAATAATTAAAAAATAAAATAAAACCTTTAAAAATTCA
>JBJFGN010000043.1:56827-59123 GCA_051892775.1 Methanobrevibacter sp.
AATAACAATATCAAAATAATTAAAAAATAAAATAAAATCAATTATTATTTAAAATTAAAATAATCAACAAAATCAATATTTAAATAGAATAATTTAAAGCAAATATACCCTAATCAAAAAATACCCAATAAATAAAAATAGAAACCAAGTTTGATCTAAAAAATATAGAATAATGCAAAATTGAAAATTAAGTTAATTATAAAAAGAAAAAAAAGAAGAAATAGAAAACTTAATGATAGTTTTCTGCTTTTTCTTGGAAAAATGCTTTTGGATGAGCACACACAGGACATATTTCAGGAGGTTCTTCACCAATATAGACATGTCCACAATTAGCACAAATCCAGACGATTTCTTTATCTTTTTTGAAAACAGAACCATCTTTTACATTTTCAAGTAATTCATTGTACCTTTCTTCATGATGTTTTTCAATATCTGCAACTTTCTCAAATAAAAATGCAATTTCATCAAAACCTTCTTCTTTAGCTTCTTCAGCGAAAGTTTTATACATTTCAGTCCATTCATAATGTTCTCCAGCCGCAGCAGCTGCAAGGTTTTCTTCAGTAGATTGAATATCTCCACCATTTAATATTTTAAACCAAATTTTAGCATGTTCTTTTTCATTATGTGCAGTTTCTTCAAATAATTGAGAAATTTGTACATATCCGTCTTTTTTTGCTTTACTTGCAAAATAAGAATATTTATTTCTTGCTTGAGATTCACCTGCGAAAGCAGCTTCTAAATTTTTTTCAGTTTTACTACCTTTTAAATTAGCCATAAAACATACCTCCTATATTGTATTGAATATTATGTAATTTAATATATTAATATTTATCGAAAATAAAATAAGCATAATGAAATAGTATACAAATAATATAGTTTTAGAGATAATAGTGTATAAATATTAAAAATTATAAAATATTGAATTGAAAAAAATTAAGGAGTTTATATAAAATGGACAATGAAGAAATAATTAAAAAATATTCAAACGATGAAATAACAGTAGTTTGGAAACCTCAAAAATGTCAACATTTAGGTGAATGTTGGAGAAATCTACCAGAAGTATTTAAACCTGCAGAAAGACCATGGGTAAAAATAGAAAACGGGACAACAGAAGAAATTAAAAAAACAATAGAAAAATGTGGTTCTGGAGCATTAAGTTATTATGAAAATAAATAAAAAATTAGAGAACAAATAACATCAAATTATTATGAAAATAAATAAAAAATAGGAATAACATTATTTAGAAGATTTTAATAAAACTTTATTTATTTGATCATAAGCAATAAATACTGTATAAATTAATTGGGCAATATAGACAATAGCAATAATCCATTTACCATATGAAATTTTAAATAATAACATTACAATTATTACAAATATTATAAAAATAGAAATACCTTGAATTTTTTTACCAAGATAAACAAGCCCAATACCAGGTAAACAAATACTAATTAATTCAGCATTTTTACGATAGATATTTGGATTTTTTGCTATTTTCTTTTCTTTATCATTTAAAACTGTATAATCAATATTTAAATCTTCATATGCTTTATATTCATATTTATTTTTAGATTCATTTTTATTTTTAGTGTTTTTAGAACTAATATTAAACACCTTTATAATTTAAAATTAAAAAAAATTATTTGAAAATAAATAATAATTCACAATAATATATAATTTAAGCATACTTAAATTTTTTTAAAAAGAACATTTATACAAATGTATTACAAAACATCCATATTCTCTTAAAAATTCTAAATATAATCAATGATTTTATATCTTAAAAAACTACTTATTTAAAAATTTAATTATTTAAAATCCAATGTTTTAAATTGAGAATAAAATATATCTTAAATTAAATGTTTTCAAGAAAATTTAATACATAAAATAAATAATTTAAGAAAATCAGATTTGATAAATTTAAATAATTTCTGCTTTAGAAAAAAATCAAAAGATTTATAAATTATAAAAATCAATTATTACACGATGTGCATAAATCTACACATCTGAATATCTCAACCATTTTATAATCTATACTAAAAGTTAGAGAATTCATATAAAATAAAAGAGTAATATAAAAATTGAGAATTAAAATCATAAAATTACTTACCACTAAATAAAATATTATCTGTAAAAATTCTTAATACCCTACACACTTTATATACTCTTTTTATTTTATAAAAAAATAAAATAACTAATTAACATATACTATTTTTAGAATTAATTTATAATTTAATATTAAATTAATAAAAATTAATAATTAATTTTTTTAAAAAAAAAAAATAATAAATATTAA
>JBJFGN010000044.1:0-18022 GCA_051892775.1 Methanobrevibacter sp.
TTAATTTAATAAATTTTTAATTAAATTAATTTTACTTATTAAATAATATTCATTATTATTTATTATGTATATCTTAAACAAAACATATCATATTTTGTATAAAATTCTTATAAAATAAAAAAATTATAGATATAAAAATAGTCCTTAAATAACTTCCTAAAAAACCTTTTTTTAAATTTTTAAGTTAATCAAAATAAAAAAATAAACCAGAATATAAAAATTCAAATAATAGTAATAAAAACTAGTTTAAGGAGTTAAGTCCCTTAAATCATGAATTTAAAATTCAATAAAAAAATAAAAAATAGGGTTAAATAATTTTAAATCCAATTAAAATACCAATAATAAGACTAGCGATAATTACCATAGCAATAAAAACTGAAGTGAATAACGTAATTAAATAAGTATTATCTTCAGATAATCTATAAGATAATAATTCTTCAAACATTTTTCCACCATCTAATGGTTTCATTGGAAGTAAATTAAATAAACCTACTGAAAGGTTAATTATATAAATCCATTTAAATAAATCCTCTAAACTTAACCAGAACCAAGGTAAAACATCACCATATGTATTTTTAATATTTTCTTTAATTACGAAATGTTCTTGACATCTAATACCCATATAACCAATAGACTTATTATTAGGATTTTCACCTAATTTAAATTTAGATGTTCCTTTATTCGTTTTCAGTTTAACCGTAGTATTAGGACTTAAATTATGGACAGCATTAACATAATCTGTTGAATTTTTAATAGTTTCATTATTAATTCCAGTTAAAAGTTCTCCTTTACTAATATGACCTACTGCAGGGGCATTATTTACAATTTGTGTTACCTCAACCCCTTCTTGATCATAAACTGCAGGAATTACACAATTAGCAAGTAATGCAAACACAAGTAAAGCAATTACTGCAAGAACAATATTTGCCATTGATCCTGCTGCAAGTATTCTAAGTTTACTTATTCTTGAAGCTTTAAGTACTTGTTCTTCATCAGGTTCTACAAATGCACCAGGGATTATAAAGAATAGTAATAAGCCCATTGATTTAACATCAATATTTTCTACTCTTGAAAGAATACCATGTGAAAATTCATGTACAATAATTAAAAGAACAAGTGCAATAAACCCAGATAAGAATGGGATGAAAATAGGGGAACCTGGAATATCAACACCAGGAATAAGGATAGATACAGATGGAGTTTTTGTAACTGTTCCAAGGGATATTATTAAAATATATGTCATTAATGCCATAGCACCAAAACATATAACAATACCCACATTCATATACCATTTCCAGAACTTAGGGGCTTTTTTAGCAAGTTTATCTATAAAATCTATAAATTTATGTGTTCTCCACATTATTATTGGAAACCCCATTTCTAAGTTTGAGTCTTCATGATACATCTTATATAATGCTAAAATGGCCCATACAAAAATAAAACCAATTACATAATACCATATACCATTCACAATATCACTTAATAAATAATTTAATATAAAAACTTTGTATTTTATAATTTTAATTTAAAAAAATAAATTAAGAATAAAATATTTTAACAAAGATAAAATATAGTTAATTTTTATTATTTATATTATATAAATTTTCTAAAATTAATAAAAGAAAAAAATAATTTAAAAATAGAATAAAAATAATTAAAAAATAGAAATAAATAAAAAATAACTAAAAATAAAATAGAATAAATAAAAAATTATAAAAATATGCCTTTAATCATCAAAATCATATATTCTTAAAATTGTTTGATTTTTAGTGTTAATATTTTGATAAGAATACTTAAATTCACCTTGCCAAGAATCAAAAACTTTTTCATCAATCATATGATGATCTCTTGCAAATGGACTAAACCATTTATAAGGTAAAGCAACGACTGCTCTTTTTGAAATTCTAGCTAATTCTTTAAAAACTTCAGTCTGTTCACCCATAATACCGAAATGTTCAAGAACTTGAGATAAAATAACAAGATCATATTCTTTATCCTTAATAGGATAAGGGAATTTAGTACAATCATGAACAATTACTTTATTAATATTAAATGGGAAATACTCTGAACGATCCATAATATCAATAACATCCTCATTTTCAATAAGAGGTGCTTTATAAGGACCGAATTCTAATATTTTATGAACATCACCCATCCTAGATAAAACCTCAACCATCTCTTGATAAAATTTATCCCACCTTGATGCACCATAATAAGTTTCATTAAACTTTGTTAAAACATCATCTTTTGTTAGAAATCTTCCTGGAAAATTAGAGGGGGCTTGGATATTCTTTTCAAGTTCACTTACACGGTTATTTAAAGAAGAAATTTGTTTTCTAAGATTAGTATTTTCTTTTACTAAATTATCATGCTCTTTTTTATAATATTTATAACTATTACTTTTATTTAAAATAAAATTAAAAAGACTATTTCCCATAATATTCACCTAAATTAAGCATTCCAATTCATAGAATCAAAAAATACTAAATCAACAGAATCTCCTTTTTCGATACCCTCATTATTTTCATCAATTATAATATAACTATTTGCTTCAACCATACTTCTTATAATACCAGAACCCCTATTTAGAATATGACGAGCATGAACATTATCTGCATTAGTTCTAATAAAATCAGTACGTCCTAAAGTAGAAGGTATCTTTAATTGAGATTTTCTTCTAACTACATTAAAATCATAATCTTTAAGACCTTGCATTCTCATAATATAAGTTCTTGCAAATATATCAAATTGGCTCATTGCTGCAACAGGTTGACCAGATAATGTAAAAACTGGAGTACCATTAACAATTCCTGCACCTGCAGGTTTTCCAGGTCTCATTGCAACACCATGGAAGAGGATTTCTCCAAGGTTATCTACTGCATCAAGAACAACATCACCATCACTTACTGCAGTACCTCCTGTTGTAATAACAATATCATACTCTTTACTTGCACTATCAATTGCCTCTTTAACCTCCTCAAAATCATCATGTGCATGAGATACTGTAACATTTGCCCCAGCACTTTTAACTAGTGCTGCAATTGTATATTTATTAGAGTTTATTATTTTAGATTTACTTTCTAATTCTTTAGAAGGTTCTACTAATTCATTACCAGTAACAATAACTTTAACATTAGGTTTTTTAAACACTTCAACTTCATTATAACCTGCAGATGCAATCAATCCTAATTCCTGAGGACGAATTAAGGTGTTTGTCTTTAAAACAAGATCCCCTTCACCAATATCCTCTGCCTTAGGACTTATATTTTCACCAGGAGTAACTTGTGAGTGAATAGTTAAAGTATCACCATTAGAAGAAGTGTATTCCACCATAATAACCGCATTTGCTCCATCAGGTATAGGTGCACCTGTAGATATGCAAATAGCTTCACCATCATGAACTGTTTTATTTGAAAAATCACCGGCACCAATTTTATCAATGATTTTAAAATCTTTATGAACATTATTAGAGGCGCCAAAGGTATTTTCAGCTATAACCGCATAACCATCCATTGCAGACTTGTCAAATGGTGGAGAATTATGAAAAGATTTAACATCTTCAGCTAGAACTCTCATATAAGCTTCATCAATATTTATTTTCTCAGTATCAGTAACTTTCTGATTATCATTAAGTTTAGAAACTGCTTCATTAAGAGGCATCAATTTTGATAAAAACATTTTACATCCCATAACTATTTTTTTAAAAATAAACCATACTAAAAAGATAATTATAAAAAAATTATAAAGTTAATACCATTAATCAAAACTTTATAAAAAAATAAATTTTTAATTAAAAAATTAAAAAATAATCTATTAAATACTTTCTCTTTAAAAATAAAAAATATAATATTTAATAATTAAATAAATTAATTTCTTATAAATTAATTAAATCATAATATACTAAAATTATATCATATGCTCTTCAATAACACCAGTATAAGCATCCTTTAGTGAATCTACAGATAAATCTATATCATTATTAATTTTAAAACTGTTTCCTTTAACTACACCAATACATGCTACTGGAACATTGATTTTGGATAAGACATCATCTAAAGCATCTGCTTTAACTGTCATTATATATCTACCATGTGATTCAGAAAATAGTAAATTACATAAATCCATTTCAGAGTCTTTAGGTATACTGTCAGTGTTGATTTCACAACCAATATTAGATTTTATTGCCATTTCACTTAAAGCAACAGCAATACCTCCTGCAGAACAATCATGAATAGCAGTTATGTTTTTATCATGATCCTTATCAACTAAGTCTAAAATAGATTTAGCTGCATTGAATTCATCATCAATTCTAATTTTAGGAGCATTACCTTGCTCTATATTAAATAAAGCCCTATGGAATTCAGAACCTTCAAGTTCATCAAAAGTTTCACCTATTAGTAAAATTTTATCGGACTCTTCTTTAAATTCAAGTGTTCTAATATTATCAAGTTTTTCAACACCAATTAAACCAACTGCAGGTGTTGGATTAATTTTAGCCCCCTCATTTTCATTGTAAAAGCTTACATTACCACTAATAACAGGTGCTTTAAATTTCTCAGAAATTTGAGACATTCCTTCAATACATTCTTTAAATTGCCATAAAATCTCAGGATTCTCAGGATTTCCAAAGTTTAAACAATCTACAATGGCATAAGGAGTTGCTCCAACAGACACAATATTTCTAATACCTTCTGCCACTGAACCTGCTCCCCCATCAAATGGGTTGAGTTTAGTGTGAATAGGATTGGAATCTACAGTTAATGCAATAGCAGTTTCATCATCAATTCTAAGTACTGCTGCATCATCTCCTGGTTTTACTGCAGTTCTAACTTGAACCTCATAATCATATTGTTTATAAACCCAAGATTTACTTGCAATATTCGGTGAAGATAAAATTCCAATTAATGCATCTTCAACACTAATTTTAGGGACTTCTTTCCTAGATTCATCTTTAGTAGGTTCTTTGACTTCCCTATCAATTGAAGGTGGGTCTGAAAGTAATATTGTAGGAAGATTGCATAATTCTTGATTTTTTTCAAAATCTTTAACAATCATATTATGTCCTTCAACAACCTCACCAATAACAGCTGAAGGAAGTTCATGTTTATCACAGATTTTAGAAGCTAAATCAACATCTTTTTTATTTAAAACAAAAACCATTCTTTCTTGTGATTCAGATAACATTATTTCATATGGAGTCATTCCTGTTTCTCTAAGAGGTATTGCATTAAGATCAACAATTGCACCATTATCACATGCACCAGCAAGTTCTGAAATACAACAAGTTAAACCTCCACCACCTAAATCTTTAACACCAGAAACTTTAATTTTATCCATAATCTCTAGTGATGCTTCAAGGACTCTTTTTTTAGTAAATGGATCTCCAACTTGTACAGCTGGTCTATCTTCAGTTTCACTATCAGATGTTAATTCTTCAGAAGCAAATGTTACACCATTAATTCCATCTCTACCAGTAGTTCCACCCATTAAAAAGAAGACATCCCCTACATTAGGTGCTTTACCATAAACTATTTTATCTTTTTCAACAAGTCCAACACACATAACATTTACAAGAGGATTGGTTCTAAATGATTCATCAAATTCAACTTCTCCTGCAACAGTAGGGACACCTACCCTATTTCCATAATCAGATATACCTTTAACTACATTCTCAAAGATATACTTAGATTTTTGATCTTCTAAAGGTCCAAATCTTAATGGGTCAAGAAGTGCTATAGGCATAGCACCCATTGATATAATATCCCTTAAAATTCCACCAATACCAGTACCTGCTCCACCATAAGGTTCTACTGCAGAAGGGTGATTATGACTTTCCATACCTACTGCAAGAGCATATTTATCTGTTATAGATACAAGTCCTGCATCGTCACCAGGACCTAAAATAATGTTTTCACCTTCAGTAGGAAATCTTCTTAAGAAAGGTCTACTACTTTTATAGGAACAATGTTCTGAAAACATTACATCTAACATTCCTTCTTCTAAGGAATTCATTTTTCTACCTAATAAATTAGTGATATATTCTACTTCAGAATCCATTAAAGTCATTAAAATCACCGAGATAATTGTTATACTCCTAAAATTTAAAGATAAAATAATTAAATTTAATCTTTAATTATTTTAATTATTAAATCTTCATCTTCAATTTTCCAATTTTTAGTATACTCGTTACTAATATCTTGTCCTTCATTAGATTTAATATTTTTACATTCACCAACATTAATGGTTAAATTATTAGCTCTAACCTCATTTGAAATTAAATCAATTTGTTTAATAACTAAATCTTTAAATGATTCTGAGGAGCTTACACTAACATTAATATTAGCTTCAACATCTAAATCCATATCTTTTCTCATATCTTGAATTCTTCTAATTAATTCCCTAGACATAGCCTCTGAAACGATTTCGGGAGTAAGTTTAGTATTTACAAATACATTTCCACCTTCAAATTCAGATGATACAAAGTCATCAGGAAGTTCAGTGTCAAATAATACTTCTTCTGAAGATAACTCAATATTTTTATCATTTCCTTGAGAATCAACACCTGAAACAATAATTGAACCATTATTCTCAAGATTTTCTTTAATGATATTACCATCAGCCTCTCCAAAGTATTTTTTAACAATACCAATATCGCCTTTAAGTTTAGGGCCTAATATTTTAAGGTTAGGTTTAGCAATATAAGATAACTCATCAAATTCAGAAGAACATATTACATTTTTAGTATTGGATTGATCTTTAATTACATCTTCTAAATCTTTAACAGCGTCAAATACTTTTTCATTTTCAGAAACAACTGTAATATCATTTACAGGCCATCTAAGTTTATATCTTGCAACATCTCTTGCACGTATAGATGCATCAATTACTTCTCTTACAATATCCATTTCATATTCAAGATCTTCATTTATTAAATATTCATTAACAATCCAATCTTCCATATGTACACTTTCTTTAGCATCTGAAAGATTTCCAACCACAAGATTTTGATATATAACTTCAGAAAGATGTGGAGTAAATGGAGCCATGAGTTTTATTAATGAAACAATTGCAGTGTATAAACCATAATATGCGCCTAATTTATCAGGATCATCGCTTTCTACCCAAGTTCTTCCTCTAATTAAACGTACATACCAACGACTTAGATCTTCTAATATAAAGTCCATAATTTTACGTGTTGCTTTATGGAAATATAAATCTTCAATATCTTTTGCAACTTCTTTAGTTAGGGTATTTACTCTTGAAATAATCCATTTATCTTCTTTTCTTAAATGGATATTATCTTCAGTGCAATTTTCAGGTTGGAAATTATCTAAAGACATATAAGTTGTAGAAAAGACATAAACATTCCAAAGGATATTAAACATTTTATTTACATTGTTTAATTCATCCCATACAAATTTAAGGTCATCCCAAGGTTTACATGCCCATAAAAGATAGAACCTAAGTACATCAGCACCATACTTCTCAATAACCTCTTCAGGACTTACAACATTTCCAAGAGATTTACTCATTTTCTTACCATTTTCATCTAATACAAATCCATGCATTAAAACGTTTTTATATGGGACTTTACCTAAAGATATTACACCAGTACCTAATTGAGAGTAGAACCATCCTCTAGTTTGATCATGACCCTCAGTAATGAAGTCATATGGATACCATTTATTAAATTTATCTTCTTCACTTGGATAATATAAAGAAGCCCATCCTGCAACACCAGAATCAATCCATACATCTAAAACATCAGGAATGCGTTTCATTTTTCCCATACATTTAGGACATTCTATTGGTATTTCATCTACAAATGGTCTATGAACCAGTTTACTATCCTCAACATCAGTGTCAATAAGGGAACTTTCTTTTAATTCATCAATAGATCCAATGACTTTGATCTCACCACAATCAGGACATATCCAAATAGGTATTGGAATACCCCAATATCTTTGTCTTGAAATAGTCCAATCCTTAGCATTATCTACCCAATCATGGAATCTTCCTTCACCAGCCCATTTAGGAGTCCAATTTACTTGTTCAATCTCAGACAACATTTTATCTTTGATATCAGTAACTTTTAAGAACCATTGTTCAGTAGCACGGTATATAATAGGAGTTTTACATCTCCAACAAATACCATATCTATGGTTAATAGTTCCATGTTTATACATAAATCCTTTAGATACTAAATCATCAATAATATTTGGATTATGGGATTTTGTATACTTACCTTCATATATTCCCCCATCCTTATTGAAGTTACCACTTTCATCTACAGGACAGAATATAGGGAGATTATAAGCTTTACCTACTTCAAAATCATCTGGACCATGACCTGGAGCAGTATGTACACAACCAGTACCTTCACCTAATTCTACATGGTCACCTGGTAAAATAGTATGTACATTTTCAAGTGAATCAAATTCTTTTTGTTTTGGAATTTCATCTAGGAAAGGATAAACATATTTTAAACCAAGTAAATCTGAACCTTTAACTGTTTTGATAAATTTATAATTAATAGTTACTTCTTTAACTACCTTATCTTCTTCATCTTCATTTTCAGAAGGAACAGTGTGTTTATGTACAGTTTTTTCATACCCTAAAACATCTTCAACTAAATCTGCAGCTAAAATGTAAATTTCCCCATCTTTTTCAACGAATTTATAATCAAATTTAGGATTTACGCAAATAGCAAGGTTTGCAGGAATAGTCCACGGAGTGGTAGTCCATACTAAAACATATTCCTTAAGTCCTTCAGGGTTTTCTTCTTTTGACAATAATGCTTGTTCAAGTGGGAATTTAAGATAAATTGAAGGGTCCTCTTTTTCTTCATAATCCATTTCTGCTGCAGCGAGTGCAGTTTCACAATGAGGACACCAACTAATTACACGTTTATCACGAGTAAGTAAATTTTGCTCATTGGCTCTTTTTAAAGTCCACCATGCAGATTCCATATATTTTGGATCTAAAGTCATATATGGATTATCCCAATCCATCCAGACACCAAGAGATTCAAATTGTTTAGTCATTGCAAGTTTATTTTTAAAAGCGAATTCTTGACATTTATCTACAAATGTAGAAATACCTACTTTAGATTCAATCTCCTGCTTACTCTTAATTCCCATTAATTCTTCTACCTTATGTTCAATAGGAAGACCATGCATATCCCATCCTGCCTGTCTTCTTAATGAAAATCCATTCATACTTTTATAACGTAATAAAGTATCTTTAATAACTTTATTCCAAGCAGTACCTAAATGGATTTTACCACTACAATATGGTGGCCCATCAAGAAAAGAATATTGTGGGCCATTTTTTCTTATTTTATTAACTTTAGCAAAAATATCCTTATCTGCCCAGAATTCGTGTACAGATTTATCTATTTTAGCAAATTCATATGATTTTTCTGCCTCTTCTATTGGCATAAACTTTCTCCTTTTAATGATATTAAATTGAAAAATATATAAAAAAATTAAATTATAAAAAAAATTCAAACTACTAAAAATTAGCAATGCTCAACTAAAATAAAGATTTAATTTTATAACAAATTTTACTTAAATATTTAAGTTAAAAATCCATTATTAATAAAAAGTAAATAAAATCTAATAATTTTAGATAATGTTAATAGTATTAGTAGACTAATAAATTAGAAATATTATATTAATTGTAAAATAAAACCAGTTAAATTATTTAATTAAAATATTTTAAATGTAAAAAATTTTAATTTACAATTTAATATTTCAACCTAAAAAGATAATGAATGAAAACTTTGATTATATTCAAGAAGTGAAAAAAATGAAATATAATAGTTTACAAAAACTATCGTTTAATCAAAGCTAAACCTTAGAATGTTTTAGCTTTACCTTTAACAACATCTTCTGTAATAACTGATATATTTTCAAGCCATGAATCAATGATGTTTTCAACTTTAGTATTTACATCATCTAATTTGTAACCATCTTCTAAAATTAATTGAGAAGTAGCAGCTCTAGGTTGATCAATAGGTTTACCAATTTGACTTAAAATCATTAAATTAATTTGTTTTACTCCTTCAACATTTTCTACAACATCGTTAGCGATTCTATTAGAAAGTAAATTGTAGATTTTACCTACATGGTTAATAGGATTTTTACCAGAAGTTGCTTCCATAGACATTGGTCTACATGGAGTAATAAGGCCATTAGCTCTGTTTCCCCTACCTACTGAACCATCATCACCCATCTCTGCAGAAGTACCAGTAACAGTTAAGTAATAACCAGATTCATCTTTTTTAGTATCATCATCAGCAGTGTTTACAAATACTTCAACAGGACGATTAGTATATTTACATGCAAGGTCAGAAACAATGTCTTTTAATTCTTCCCTAATAGAAATATATGCATCCCTATCATCGACAAATTTAGAAACCATTGCACAACCAATAGTAAGAGTAATATTATCTTTTTCTCTTAATCCCATAACTTTGATATCTTCACCAACAGCAGGATGTTTAGCTTTAAAAGCTTTAGAATTTAATAAATTTTCAGTTTTGTTAACAATGGTTTCTACTTCAGAAAATGGAGCATAACCTACACCAAATGAAGTATCATTACTTGAAACTGCCCCTTGTCTTGAGAAAACATCTACAAGATCTCCAGAACCTTGACCAATTTTACATTCAACAACAGTATCAGCTTCAACATCAAGATTAATAATTGTTTCATCTAAGAATTCTTTTGCTGCTTCAATAGCAACTCTTTCAAGAGGGAATTTAATTCCATCATATTCATGAACTCCCCTACCAGTTAAAAGAATATCAATAGGTTTTAAAATTTGTCCTCCACCAAAATGAGGATCAGACTCACCAGCAGTAATTTGTACTTCATCAGTATTATGGTGAAGAATTCCACCAAGTTCATCCATATACATTTCACATAATGCATGACTTACAGTTTCACCTAAACCATCACTAATACTATCTGGGTGACCTATTCCTTTCCTTTCAACAATTTCAATATCTAAATCTTCAATATATTTTTGATTTAACTCTTCGACTATTATATTTCTCATTTCATCACATCAAAATTTTTTTTAGATAATTAATAATATTTATAAAATAAATTTAGTGAATTTTAAATTTCTAAAAAATTCAATTATTATATTTTTATTTTTCATCAATAAAGTATATAATAATTATTATTATAAGCATAAATTTTTAAGTAAATAAAGATTTTAACTTAAAATAATTAGAATTAAAATTTTATTTTTATCTTAAATAAATTTAAAATTTACATTTATGAGAGATAAAAAATATGGCAATTAAAAATTTAAAGATTTACAATAAGGAAGATACAATAAACATTGAAGTTAAAATATGTAACAGTTTTTTAAAACGATTTAAAGGATTAATGCTAAAAAACAAAATAGAATATCCCCTATTATTTATTATACCAAAAAATTATATACTAAAAGCCAAAATCCATAGTTTCTTTATGAGAATCCCAATAGATATTATCTTTATTGATAATGAAAATAAAATATTTGAAATTTGTAGTTTAAAACCTTGGAAATTTTATAAACCAAAAAAAGAATCAAAATATATACTAGAATTAGAATATGGATTTATCAAAAAAAATAATATAAAAATAGGTAGTAAAATATTAATAAAAAATTTAAACAATAAACAAAACTAGATTTAAAATCATTTAAAATTAGAGTATAATCTAGTTCTAATTTAGAATTTTTAAGAAACTTAAATCTTTAAATAAAATAGATTTTTAAAAAAATCTAAAATTTAAAATAAAAAATAATCAAAAAAAAAGAAAGACTATTTGTTAATATTATCTTCAATATATGGAATAATTTCTGAAGGATGCTCTAAAACTGTGATTTCATCTATTTTCCTAAGTTCTTCAGTATTTCTAATATCAATGTCCCTCATATGCATTTGAATAATTTTTCCTTCAGATATTGCATCATACTGACAAGATATTTTACATTGCCCACATCCAACACAATTTAAAAGTGAAATCTCTTTATATGGAATAAAAGCATTATGTGGACAAGCAAGTGCCGCTGTACAAGGATCACATTTTTCACATTTATCAAGTTCTAATTTTGAAGGTAAAACTGTATCAATATCACCAGGAATAATATCTACTGGCACCACAACAGTTGGAACATTACCTTTACCTGCTTGAGCTACAGCATTTGTAACAATTGTATCAGAAACTCCATGAACTATTTTTGCAACCGTATTTGCAGTAGCAGGAGATAGAATCAACACATCATATTTACCTAAAGATAATCTACCAGTAATAGGAAAACTATACTTTTGATTTTCATCGGTAGCAAGTTCTTTATAACGACCTCCAGTATATTTAACAACAGTTTCATAAAGGCCATACATTTTTAATACTTCAATACTTGCATTTGACATGAAAACAGTGATTGAATTATCTTTTGCAAGTTTTACAAATTCATCAACACTTTCTTTTAATAAATGTCCTGCTCCAGTAAATGCCCATCCAATACGCATAATATCATCAATATTGATTAAAATTTAATATAAAAATAGTTTATTAATTTAAAAAAGAAAAAGAAAAAATTAGAATTGAATATATTTATATGCTTCATCATTTTTAAAAGCATAATGAACCTTATCAAAGTTGTTCATATATTCACTTACTTCTTCTTTAACATTTTTACCATCCATTGCAACAGCTTTAATAAATTCTGCAACTTCAGACATGTTTTTCTCTTTTAATCCCCTTCTAGTGATTTCAGGAGTACCGATTCTTAATCCTGAAGGATTATCACTATCATTTACATCATCCCAAGGAAGGAGGTTTTTGTTTAATATAATATTATTTTCCTCTAATTCAACTGCAAGCTGACTAGCTGGTTTAATATCAGAAACGTCAACAGCGACTTGGTGAGATTCAGTAAATCCAAGATCTTCACATAAAACATTGAAACCAAGTTCATATAAAGCTTGGGCTAATGCTTTAGCATTTTTAATAATTTGTTTAGCATAATCCTCACCAAATTCTAACATTTCAGCTGTAGCAATACCTTGACCAGCAATGTGGTGAAGGTGATAATTACTTACAACACCAGGGAAAACCGCATTGTCTAATTTATTTGCGTATTCTTCATGATTAGATATTATAATTCCACCTTGTGTACCTGGGAATGATTTATGTGTACTTCCCATTAAAACATCTGCTCCTTCTCTTAAAGGATCCTGGAATTGTTTACCTGCGATTAAACCTAAAACATGAGCCCCATCATATAAGATTTTAGCCCCAACTTCATCAGCAGCCTCACGAGCTTCTTTAACTGGATGTGGGAATAAGAATAAACTTCCACCAAAAAGAATTAATTTAGGTTTTTCTTCAAGGATTTTCTTATTCATTTTATCAATATCGATGTTCATTATGTCTGGATTGAATGGGTGAGAGATTGTTTTTAATCCATGGATACCTGCAGCTGAAACACCTGCATGAGATATGTGGCCCCCAAATGGTACTTCTAAAGCTTGTAATTTATCACCATAGTCAGCAAAAGCAAAGAAAGTAGCTAAATTAGCAGTTACACCAGAAATAGTCCTTACATCAACATATTTAGCATCGAATAATTTTTTACTTAAATCTACAGTTAAATCTTCAATATCATCAATGTATTTACATCCTTGATACAATCTTTCATGAGATTTACCTTCAGCATATCTATGAGATAAATCAGACACCATTGCAGTTTTAACATCAGTACTAGTAATATTTTCACTAGCAATAAGGTTAATACTGTTTCTCATCCAATCATTATGATCTTTCATAAAACTTTGGAATTTAGTAATATTTTCTTGATTAGACATTAATTAACACCTATAAATATTATCAACAAACATAAGTCAATAAACTTAACTCAATTAAATTAAAAAAAATAACTTTCAAATAAAATTAAAATTATTAATTTTATATAATTTATATTTAATTTTTTAATTATATAATGATTATGTAAAACCATTAAAAATTAATTCATACTGAATTTTTAAACTACATAATAATTATGTAAAACCATTAAAAATTAATCCATACTGAATTTTTAAACTACATAATAATTATGTAAAACCATTGAAAATTATATTCAGAAAAATTAATCTAAAATAAAAAACAGCCTAATTTTAATTAAGAAATTTTATATAAAATTAATTACTGTAAAATAAAGTCTTTAAAAATATTATAATTTATAAAAATAGTTTGAAGATACTTAAAAAAAGATAAAAAGTAGATATTGGATAAAAATCCAACAAATCTACATATCTTCAAGAGCAGCATCGATTTGTGCCATAATTTGATCTGTTTTGAAGTGGTTTTGATCCATAGCACCTGATGGACATGCACCTACACAAGTACCACATCCTTTACATAATGCTACATTAATTTCAGCATGTTTGTGACCTTCGTCTCCAACAATACTAATTGCACTGAATGGACAAAGTTCAACACATACTTCACAAGCACCACAAATAGATTCATCAGAAGTAGCAGTAATAGGTTCAATTGCTACTTTACCTTGTGCCATAGGAATTGCTGCACGACCTGCTGCTGCAGAACCTTGAGCAACAGAATCAGGAATATCTTTAGGACCTTGTGCTACACCAGCAATGTAAACACCATCAGTTAAAGTATCAACAGGTCTTAATTTAGGGTGAGCTTCCATATAGAATCCATCAGCAGATTTGGAAATTCCTAAGGTTTGTCTTAATTCGTTAGCACCATGAGGAGCTTCTAAACCAACAGATAATACAACTAAATCATAGGTGTATTCAGTTACTTTACCAAGTAAAGTATCTTCTGCCCTAATAGTTAAAGTTAAATCATCGTTTTCAATGATTTCTGCAGGTCTACCTCTTAAGAATTCAATACCATATTTTTCTTGTGATGTTTTGTAGAACTCTTCAAATCCTTTACCAAATGCACGAATATCCATGTAGTAACAAGTTACATCTGTATCAGGTTCGTGATCAATACATAATTGAGCATTTTTCATAGAGTACATACAACATACCCTGGAACAGTATGGTTTACCAATTTGTTCATCCCTTGAACCAACACAGTGGATAAATGCAACACGTTTAGGGGTTTTACCATCAGAAGGTTTAATAACATGTCCAGTAGTAGGACCTGATGCATTAATCATCCTTTCAATTTCCATAGCAGTAATTACATTAGAGTATCTACCGTAACCGTATTCATATTTACCTGAAGGGTCGTATGGATCGTAACCAGTGGTTGCGATAATAGTACCAACTTCAAGTTTAATTTCTTCAGGTTTTTGATCGTGATCGATAGCTCCAGGAGCACATGCTGCATCACAAAGTTTACATCCAATACAGTAATCTTTATCAATAGTAGCACATAATGGAACTGCTTGAGGGAATGGAATGTAAGCAGCTTTAGTCATACCAATACCTTCATCAAAGTAGTTAGGCATTTCGATAGGACAAGCTTCAGAACAAGCTCCACAACCAGTACATAATTTTTCATCTACATATCTAGCTTTTTTCTCTACAGTAACAGTGAAGTTACCGATGTATCCGTCAACATCTTTTACTTCAGCATAAGTAATTAATTCGATGTTTTCATGTTTACCGCAATCTACCATTTTTGGTGCGAGAATACATAAAGAACAATCTAATGTAGGGAAAGTTTTATCGAGTTGTGCCATCCTTCCACCAATGGTAGGATTTCTTTCAACAAGATAAGTATGGAATCCCATATCACCTAAATCTAAAGCGGTTTGTATACCAGTTACTCCTCCACCAATAACAAGAGCATTGTTATTTACATCTACTAAGGAAGGAGTTAAAGGTTGTAATAATCTAGCTTTAGCAATAGCCATACGTACTAAATCTTTAGCTTTTTCAGTAGCAGCCTCAGGTTCGTTCATGTGTACCCAAGAATCATGTTCTCTTAAGTTTGCAAATTCAAACAAGTATCTGTTTAATCCAGCTTCTTCTACACATCTTCTAAATGTAGGTTCGTGAAGCCTTGGAGAACAAGCAGCTACTACTACCCTATTAAGGTTATATTTTTTAATATCTTCTTGAATAAGAGATTGACCAGGGTCAGAACACATATATTTGTAGTCTTTAGAAACTACAACATCAGGTAAAGTACCTGCGTATTCAGCAACTGATTCTACATCTACTGCTGCAGCAATGTTTACACCACAGTGACAGACATAAACTCCTATTCTTAATTCTTCGTTTTCATTATTTTTTTCTTCTGCCATTAAATCACCTTGTACAAGTATGTGACATTATCTAATATTTTATAAAAATTAAAATCTTAGATAAATGTATGTTTAACATAAGCATTAATAAAGCTTTCTATTTTTAAAATTAAGTAAAGTATTTATAAGATAAAAAAATTTTTAAAAAATAAGTGGGAATGGAGAGTATTTGTAAAGTTATATTTAAATCCAAGCAAAAAATAAAAATAAAAAAATAAAAGAATAAATCTAATAAATTAATACTTAATAAAAAAGAAAATAAGAATATAAATTTAAATTAAATATAAAGCTTAAAAAAATAAAAATTTTAATCTAGATAATAATAAAAAATTATTAATTTAAAAAAATCAATTCATTAAATATATTTAAATTCCAGTAAATTATTAATTTAAAAATTACAATTTAAATCTATTCAAATTCTAGTAAATTTTAAATGAATTTAAATCACTCAACAAAAAAAAGCAATAAAGATAATTATTAAACTATAAATTAATCAAAAACTTATAAAATCTAAATTATAAACTTTAAATAACAAAAGTCCAAATTTAAGATTATTATAAGATTTAACTTGAAAATTTTATTAAAATTTTATACAATTGACATAACAATAGGTAAAACTATCAAACTCACAATCATATCAACAAAAATACAATCAGATGCAATGTGAACATCGAGATCATAGTTAATTGCAAGAGCTAAAGCCAACATTGCAGGTGGCATGGTTGCTTCAATTACACCAATTTGGAATTCAAAACCGCTTACTCCTAAAAGTTTTAAAACAAATACTGCTACTATAGGTGCAACTATAAGTTTAAATACAGAAGTGAATGCTGCCCAATTTAAATTGTTTTTAAGTCCTCTGAAATCAATAGATAAACCTAATGATAACATAATCAAAGGAACAGTAACTACTTTAAGATAATCTAAAACACTAGTAGCAACAGTACCAATTTGTATATTTAGAACATTGAATAATAAACCTAAAACAACAGCCCATAATAATGGGAAAGTTACAATTGTTTTTAAAACAGATTTAAGTTTACCGCCAAATATGAATATAAATAAGAAGTTAAATAAGATAAATAGTATTGTAGTACCTACATCATAAAATATAGCCCTAATCAATCCATCATTACCAAATACTCCCAAACATAATGGATAACCAAAGAAACCAGTATTTGCCATAGCAGCAACTAAAACAATACTCCATTTTTTCTTAGTATCTATTTTTTTAAGAGATAAAATTCCATAAGTGATTGCTGCTATTATCCCACAAACAATTAGATTTGTAATAGGAAGCATACCTAACTTAGGAAATAAAGATGTATTTGTTGTATATAATGATGAGAATACTAAACATGGCATAGCTATATTGATTACAATCTTATTTAAGGTATCTACATTATTTACTTCAAGTAGATTAATCCTTTTAGCAATGTAACCTATAAAGATTATAATTAAAATAACTATAAATGTTTCTATTAGACTCATTCTATCACTAACTATAAAATAAATTAAAAATAACTGCTTATAAAAAATAATAAATAAAATCAGAGAAAATAAGATTTTAAAATAAGATTTTATAAAGCCTAGATAATAATTATAAATTTACATTAACTAAAAATACTAAAAGTAAGATTTAGTTAAATAATTAAATATTAATTTATGACTATATAAATATAACTTATAAATAAAATAAGAAATAATAATATTTAAATTATCCAAATAT
>JBJFGN010000045.1:0-3793 GCA_051892775.1 Methanobrevibacter sp.
GAATATTAAAAATATTAGAGAAATCTAAAAAAAATAGTTAATATTTGTAAAATTATAAGAAAAAAACTGTATAAAAATACAAAACTATATATATTACTAATTTTTAATCTAAAAGATTTAAAAAAATATCTAAAACTAAAAATATAGAGATTTTAAAAAAAATAAAAATTTATAATAAGATATTTAATCAACTACACCGTCATTGGTGATTTTAAATACACATTCACCTTCAGGTAAATGAGGACTATCAACAAGTCTAGCAATTCTTTTACCTGCTAAACCTTTTTTAAGCCAAATTCTATAAGTTGATGCATGCCCTAAAACATGCCCTCCAGTTGCTTTAGTTGGACTTCCAAAGAAAGCATCAGGTCTTGCTTGTACTTGGTTTGTGATGAATATAGCAACATTATAAGTATTAGCAATTTGTTGAAGTACATGTAAATGTTGATTAAGTTTTTGTTGTCTTACTGCAAGAGATTCTCTTCCAACATATTCTGCTCTGAAATGAGCCATTAATGAATCTACGATTACAAGTTTAATAGGATTACCTTGCTGAATTAATTCATTAATTTTATCAGCCATTAATATTTGGTGAGAAGAGTTAAATGCGCGAGCCACATGAATTTTTTGTAAAACTTCTTCTACATCTAATCCAAAACCATTAGCGATTTGTTCAATACGTTCTGGTCTAAAAGTGTTTTCTGTATCAATATATACACATTCACCATCTAAACCTCCTTGTTCTTCAGGTAATTGAACTGTTACAGCAAGTTCATGTGAAATTTGACTTTTACCTGATCCAAATTCACCAAAAACTTCAGTAATTGATTGAGTTTCAACTCCACCACCAATTAAATCATCAAAAGCTTGACTTCCAACAGTTATATGACCAACATTTTTTCTTCTTTCCATTACATCGAAAGCTGTTTCAAAGTCAATTTTTTCAGATTTACGTGCTGCTTCAATAACTTTTTCTGCAACACCTTCACCGATTTCAGCTTTAACAGATAATTCTTTAGCAGTAGCTGTTGCTAATCTCATCATATCAGCAAAACCAGCATCTCTTAATTTTTGAGCAGTTTTTTCACCAACATTTGGTAAGTCTTCTAATTCTACCATAATCATCCCTCACATATTATTAAAATTTATTTATAATTTAAAAAGATTTAGAAATAATTTTTTTAGGACTTAACCTAAGTTCTTCATCAAATTCATTAAATCTTACATCAGCAATTAAATCAATTTGCATTCCATCAAGGTTTTCAACTTTACCTTCTAAAGGACCTATATCTCCTTCTTTTGAAACAATATCAATAATTTCTTCTTGACTAAGTTCAAGTAATTCTTCTACTAATTTACCAAAAAAGGTAATTTGCATTTCACTAGTTTCATCTGAAATCATACCTGGAAGCATCAAGGTATATCTAGGTTCATCAACTTCTTCTCCACAATATTCACAGAAATAACCATCTTCATCTTTACTTAATCTACTATTACAAGTAGGACATTTTGAAAGTAAAAGATTATTTGCTGAAAGATTCATAAGCATACCAGAAATTCTAATATTCCTATCATCTTCTTCAACTGAATCAAGTGTTTTAGATACATATATAATATCTTGTAACTCTTCAAATGATGGTAAAGCTTTTATCTCTTTATCAGTAGGAGTTGAAATACCGGCATTACCATTTAAACTTAGTTCTAATGCATCATTATTAAAACTAAAACGTGGATTAATAATTTTAATAGGATCAGATACTTTAAATTTGAAATCAGGATCAGGGCCCCATATAGCTACACGAATTGAACCTGTATTATCACCAATTTCAATATTTCTAACTGAACCTTCACTACCATCTGCTTTAACAAAATTATTTACAGGATTAATAGATAAAATTCTTCCAACAATTTTAATGTTTTGATCATCTTCATCTAATTCTGAGATATTTTTATGTTCATAAATTAATTCTTCAAGAGTATCAAGTGAAGCAATATATTTAGATTCTTCATCATTTAATTTAATAATTCTTGATGTTTTACCAATATTTAATTGAATGTCATACATTCCTAAACGAGTTCTTGCATTTTCAATTAAATAAGCACTACCGACATTTAATTCATCTTCAGATTTCTCATCCCATAGTGATAAGCTAACCAGTCCAGTTTCATCAGCAAAATCAACGGATTTTACTTTACCAATAGATCCATCATCCCTTTGGAATTCCCTAGTATCTCCAATAGTAATTACACGACCACAAATATCAACTTCTTCACCATCTTCATCAATACTTTGAACTTGTTCAATTTTTATTGGTCCAAAACTACCTGCATAATTCTCTTCTAAGAATTCAATTAAATCTGCAGGCTCTTTTGGATTAATTGTAATACTGGTTTCCCAGGTAGTGTTTACTTTATATCCTGAGGAGGAATAATCATCATATTGAATATTGGCTCCAACGATTTTTAGGATATCTCCTTTTTTAAGATCTAGTTTAGTGTCATTACCCCAAAGACTTACCCCAATAGAACCAGTATCATCAGTTATCTCAACAGTACGAACAAAACCATCACTTCCATCCTTACGTGTAAAAGTGATGACATCTTGAATTTTAGATACTATACCAATTAAAGTTACATCGTTGACTTCTTCAGCATCTCCAATTTTTAATAATGGAGAAATTTCAACATCAGGAAGGTCAAAATCCCCTTTAATAATTCTACTGTTTCTATGAGTCAATGTAATTTCGTCTCTATTTTCCCCTACACTGGCATTCAAAATTTTAACAGAATCACCTTGTTCAAGATTTAAGGTATCAATTAAATCAACATCCTTATTCCATAAAGTGTATTGTATACTACCAGTAGCATCTTGAATTTTAATATTAGTTACTTTACCTTCACCATTACGGCCATTAAAAGTATTTATACGGCCTAACCTTGCAATTCTCCCGATTATATTAACTTTATCATCATCAAGAGTAATTGATCCTATATCAGTAATGTTTTCTTTATACTCTGGAAAATCTGGATAATCATCAGAATTTAACACATGTATAGTAGCATTATTTTCTAATTGGATTTCGGTATTTTTGTTAAATCCTTCTTTAACCTGTACATTATTAATTTGAATAACATCCCCTTCATTAAAGTTATTTAATAAAGGAATATTATTTGTCCAAAATGTAACTCTTAGATTTGCCGTATCATCAGCGATACTAATATTACAAAGTTTTCCCTCATTTCCTTTTCTTGTTTTAAATGATTTTTGGTTTGATATAGACATTACTTTACCAATTACACTAATATGATCTTGACCTGCTTCTAAATCCTCAAGTTTATTAATAACACCATCAGTTTTAGACTCAACAGATTCAGTGATATATTCACCGGTAATCAAACGTGCAATGTCTATATCATCCATAAAGTCTACATCACCATATGACTCCTTTTTTTCTTCTAAAAGCTTAAGAAAATCCTCTTCAGATATCTTATCTTTTATTTTCTCATATTCTTTTTGAATTTCTTCGTCCATACCAGACCCTCACATAAATTATATAATACTTTCAATTTCCATATATAAAGGGCAAGCCCGAGAGCATATGAAAACTAATATTTTTAAAAATCCTACAATAAAAAATATTATAAATATACAAAAATATGGTAATAATTTATTATAATTATGATTATGTAATTCATAGATTATAATATAAACTATTATTTATAGATACCTATTTAATAGAATTTAATAATTAAAAAATATTAAGTTAAAAGTATTATAAGATAGTAATAAGTA
>JBJFGN010000046.1:0-3741 GCA_051892775.1 Methanobrevibacter sp.
TTCCGTCAGTCTTCAACACAGACTGCGGATCTCAGTACACCAGCGGGGAGTTCATCGAACTTCTGAAATCCTACAATGTTGAAATCAGCATGGACAGAATCTTTGATGATGCTCTGATTTTCAATTTGAGAGGAAACAGTTACCGCGGAAAGGAATGTGAATCTTATTCACTAACAACTATTCGCGGAAAGGCCACCAATGCTGAACTGCCAGCAGTAAAATAAGTATTAGAGAGATTGAGTTTCTGGTCTTTTCTCTTGAACTTTTTATTGGTTATTTCTGCTGGACTTTTGATGGCTAATTTCGGTGAACTCTAATAATGTTACAATAACAGCAAAATCTTCAATTTTGACTTCACTGATAGAAAATATTTAATTAATAATTTATCGGAATATAGTATGAGAATAACTCTTGTGCCATATAATCATTTTGAGAATAGAAATATCCTATTCCATAGACTTTATCATCATCGGCTTGAACAAAAATATTTGAACCACCGAATATTTTTGATATTTTGACATTTTTGTCACTAATCATTTTTTTCCCATTTGTATATATAATTAATTTACCATTTTTTTGAAGTAATGCAGAATATGAATAATAATGCATTTTATTTTGTGATTGACTAATATCTAAAGCAAGTGTTACTTTATCAGAAAAATTCCCCATCACTATATTTCTTATATTCTTATTTTTTTTATTTATAGTTATGTTAGATAAATAATTATATACTGATTCTTTACAATTTTTTATTTGTTGAATTTCTTCTTCATTAGCCACACTTAATCCAAAAATAATTATATCAGATTTATTCCTATAAAAACCAGATAAATCAGTTACTTGAAAAGATGTTATATCAGGAGAAATAATAATTGGTTGAATGGTATCATTATCTATAAAGATTACATTTTTATCAATAAATGAATTTACAATTGAAAAATCATCTGATGAATTTGTACATGTCCCATAAATCCAAAATTTATCATCAATATCTTGTAAAATAACAATTAATGTATAATCTCCAAATCCCCAATTTTCACCAAAAACTTTTACATCTTTCCAAATTGTATTATTTGAATTCTTTATAATTTCTAAAGTACGCAAATCCCATAAAGTGCCATCATCTTTAAGTGCTAATGATTCATAGCCACCAGCAAATACTTTTTTCCATCCTTTTATATCAGTTAATAATTGAGGTTTTTCAATATCTTGTGGTAACTTTAATCCTAATTGATAATTTGCATTATTTCCCCATCCCCAAAGAGTTCCATCTTCTGATACAGCCAAACTAAAATCTAGTCCAACCGCAATAGAAATAAACTTTTCGGAAGTATCAATATATAAAGGTTTTTCTTCAGAAATTGATTGAAAATTGATAGTTTTTGATAAACCAAGTTGCCCAAAATCGTTATGACCAAAAGGTAATATCTTTCCATTCTCAAATAATAATAAACTGTGATTCTTTCCACTTGCCACATCTAGTAATTCATGAGCAAATGTACATTGTAATGATAATATTAAAATTGAAATTAATATATTTCTTTTCATATACAGTCCTAGAATATAATTTCTTTATCTTGTACTAACAGAGAAGGATCATTTTCAGAAAATTCCTTATAGACATAAAAAGGTCTTGCTAAAAGAGGTGTACATTTTGTCATTTCAACTAATTTTGAATGTGTTTGTTCATGAGAAACATTTTGTATTTCTGGATGTATTTTTCCAGTTTTATAATGAGGATTTGGTAATGGGAATCCAATATCTTTATTAAAATCGTAATAATCAAAAAGAATATTTTTCCACGATTTTATAGAAACTATAACTGATTTTATTTTATTCTGAGTTTCAGTTTCAGTAGATTCTACTTTATTAAAAAGAACTTCTTTTACAACAATTGTAACTGTAGCCTTTATTGCATAAGTATTTAAACCAACATAAACATCTAATCTATCTTTATCAGCTTGAGAAAGATTACTATTAAATCTTAAACTTGCAGCTAAAGGTAATAATTTCAATACTTTATCAGATTCAGAAAAACCTAAACTTTTATACCATGTTAATTCATATTCATTTTGGCCATCTTTTTTAATACCTTTATCTTTTATATGTTTTATAATACCTTTTGATTTATTTTTTTTACTTAAAAAGATATTTAACATATCATTCATTCCACTTTTATATTCTGTGTAGGATTTAATTTTATTAATATAATTTTCGCTAATATCCTCATAAATTCCAGCTTTTCGATTTGTATATATACCAAAATAATTTGGTTCTCCTTTTTCAGTTAATTTTCCTTCAATTTCATTTTCACAAAAATCAATAACTTTTTGATTACTTTTTTGAACATCAGGACTTAGATAATATTCTAATAATTTAGGCGCAGTAGATTGTGTACCGGCTAAAGCTGAAATTTTTTTTGCTAAATCCATATACCAATCATGAACCTCTTTTAAACTATAACCACTAAAAAAATTGCTTATATCACTCATAATCTTACTCCTAAATCCCATTTTTTATTAATTAAGAATGGTAATTCCTTAAAATTTAAAATCTTATCTTTAAATTGAACATCATCACTTTCCCAATCATCAGTATAAATATAAAACTTAAAATCCTTTAATAATTCATAATCTTGTTCACTAAGTTTAATATTAACCCATCCCCTTACATCCAGCTGCCCAGACTCATCACTTGCAACACCATCACATTCCACAGTAAATGCATATTCAGGCAAAGTGTAGCCTTTTTCTTCCATTTCTTTCTGGCTTTCGGTATCGTCGTTATCTTCGGTGTACTTTACTTTCCACCTGCCTTTGATTTTACCATCCTGTACCTTTCCAGATACAGAATCTATATCATCATCATTACCGTCATCGTCTTTTTCTACAATCTTAATTGTTGCTGATTTTCCATCGTCAATGTCTGTAACATCAGCACAAAGGTAGACTTCATCGCCAACAAGCGCTTTTGTAATTGTATTGCCGTTTGTATCTTCCCAGTGTGGATTTGAAATTGCAGGATTCTTTTCTTTATCGTTAGTTTCTTCTGAATTATTTTGTTCGTCTGTCTGGCTTCCACCGCCAGTAGAAATTACTTTTGATTCAGAATGTGCAGTTTGATTTTCTGCACGTTCTTTATCTATTGAACTTATATTTCCAGACTTATTACTTATTTCACAAAAGTTTCTTTTTAAATGGCATGTTGTAAAATAACCTTCCTGAACATTAAAGGTATGTTCTACAGATGAAACTAAGTATTCACCATCGCTTTCTTTGCCTAAGTATTTTATAGTGATTCTGTTTCCAGGTCTTATATGATAGTTTCCTTCGGTCTTAGCTTCACAGGTCTGAAACTGTAAAGATCTCTTTAAAATAACAGCCTTGGCAATTTCCATGGCATCAGATTCATCTGTAAAATCTGGCGAACTAATCTGCTCAACTTTACGAGGATCATATCCTCTGGAATTATCTTCCCAGCAATATTCACCGCCAATTTTCAGAGGCACATCTTTCATTGTTGCTGTTGCTGTAAAGCCTTCGCATTTCATTACATCCCAGCCGGTTGCAGTTACCGCAGAAAGTTGTTTCTTTATATCCATTTCAGTTCTGGCACTGATTAATGTTTTTCCCCATTCAAGGACAACATCATCATTTGTTGGTGATATTTCGGTTTTTACATATACGGTATTATTGTAACAATAAATAAATTTTCCATATTTATCTGCAAGATAAGTTATAT
>JBJFGN010000047.1:0-17584 GCA_051892775.1 Methanobrevibacter sp.
TATTGTATTTTTATGATTAAATAAGATATTTAGTATTTAAATTTAATTAAATATTGTTATTTTATATTTAAATTTAAAAAATAATTTATAATGTTATTATTAATCATATTAATTGTTTTTTAATAGTTTATATTATTATTTAAAACTTAATATCTTATATTCAATAAAATACACAAAATTTATAGTTGGTTATTATGGGTTTAACTAAGGAAAAATCTTTTAATAGTCATATTTTTAGGAATATAATCCTATTATCATTGGTTATTATTTTAAGTTTTTGTTTAATTACATCTGTATCTGCAGCTAGTAATAATTCTACTAATACACATTTAAACAACACACCCCATACTCATATTGTAACATCAAATATGTCTAATGATGAGATTCAAAGTGTTATTGATAATGCAAGTAGTGGAGATACTGTTAAATTCAGCAGTAAAAAATATGATAATGTATCTTTAATAATAAATAAAAAATTAAACGTTATTACTACAGTTAAAACGGTATTGGAAAGTTCTAATATTATTTCTAATAGGGCTAAGTCACTTAATATAAAAAACAGTTTTGGTTTTTATTTTACATCTAATAGTTCTGGTTCTATTCTTAAAGGTTTTACATTGACTGGTAATCCAGATTATCAGATTATGGTTAATGGTGCTAATAATTTAAATATTGAAAATAACACAATTTCTAGTGGAAAAAATGGTATTTATATAAATAATACTAAAAATTCTAAAATTTTATCAAATAAAATTTCTAAAGTTCAAGTTAATGGTATAAGTGCATATAATACTCGTTCAACCACTTTTAAAAATAATAATGCTTCATATAATGGTGAAGATGGTGCTTATTTCTTTAATATTAAAAATTCATATATTGGGTATAACGACTTTTCCAATAATAATTTAAATGGTATTGAATTAGCAGGTATTACTGATAATAATACTATTGTTCATAATCATTTAAGAAGTAATATTAATAATCTTTTTATTAATTCTACTTCTCATATGGATAAGGTTACCCAAAATACTATCACTGGAGCAAGAATGGATCCTGATGCTAAATATGATTTTGATATGACTGGAATGGGTGTACTATTTGGTGATAGTTATAAATCCAGTACTAAAGATACTGGAATTTATATTGGATATAATACTATGGGCTTCAATGCCCAATTTGATGCTAAAAACCATATGACTCTACCAGTATTTAAATTAGGGGATAATTATTATGTTACTAATGATGGTAGTTTAGCTACTGCACATTTATGTCCATTTTTACTTGGTGGTGAACTGGGTTGGGAAAATGCCGGATATTTAAGATTAGGATTTACTCAAAAAGGAAACCAAATCATTGGTAAATTATATGATAAAAAGGGCAATGTTGTTGAAGCAGGAGACTTTAATATAGATCAAGTATCTGTAGATGGTAATAATTTAGGTTCTACATCTTATCAAAATGGAAAAGTAGTTATTAATTCTGGAAAAGATGGTTCTAATGTTAAAATTATTAGTAATGGTAGAACAATATTTGAAGGTATTGTAAAAGATATTAATTCTGATAAGTCAGGGCAAGATAATTCAAAACAATCACAAGGTTCTGGTGATTCAAAATTAGATAAAGATAATATTGTTAATGGTGGAGGATCTTTAAATAAGACTAGTAATAATCTTATTGCATCTCTTGCTAATAAAAATCTAGGTAGAGGTTCTGGTTTAGGTTCTTTATTCGGTGCTGGCAATAGTAATACTAAAGCAAATGGTAGTGGTGTTTCTTCTGGTGCTTATAGTGGAACTTCAAATAATGGACTTGGTACTTCTGGAGAAAATGGTCAAGGAGGATCTACTGTAAGTCAAGGTTCTGCTAGTTCTCCTAAAGCATATGAAATTTCTACTCAAAAAGCTGCAAGTAGATTATCTTCAGATAACACACGTAACCTTGCAGTATTAGCTATTTTCGCTTTAATGTTATTATTTGTTATTGGATATAAACGTAGAAACAAAGATGATGATGATAATGATGATTATTGATTAAATTTTCTCTTTCTTTTTTTATTTTTTTTAAGTTTTTTTTGTTTTATTTTAAGTTGGGTTTATTTTTTTTAATTGCCGTGGTTTTTTCTTGGATTACTAAATTTAGGCAATATGTATTTCTAAGTTAAAAATAGATTATTTTAAAATTTAAGTTTTTAAATTAAATTTTTTAGCATAGTCAATAATTATTTTAAAATTAGAATATATTTTTTGATTCTAGTTACTTAATTTAGAATTAGTTTTTTGTATGTTTAAAAATTCTATTTTATTTTTGACTTATTTAAAATGTTTAAAATTAGTTTTTTTTTAATTTGTTTATTGTATTTTTTTAATAAATGTATAAAATATTAAAATTAAAAAAGAAAGGGTAGTTAGTCTCTTAAGAATTCAATCTCAAAAGCAATTACAGGGTATTCTAAATTGAAGTTTGTAATGACTTCTGGTGAAATTTCACCAAATACACCTTTAATGTCTCCATGTTTAGAACTTCCTTTAACTGAAGCCACTCTTCCTTTAATGAAACTTGGATTATCTGATTCAGAAATTTCCATTGTATATCCAAGGTTAGATAATACACTATCTGTTATGGATTTAATCTCAGTAAAGTTAGCATTAGAGTGACAAACTACGGCTGCTAATTTTTTACCTAAATGTGTGTTAAATTCACTTGAATCATCAAGGTATATTACATCACCAATTTCAAATAACTTTTGAGGTAAATCTTCTGCTTTATTATCTTCTAAGAATTCCATTAATGCATTAAGAAGGCTAGTTCTTATCATAGTTCCTTCAACACTTATTGGTCTTGCAACTTGAACATGTTCTGTTTCTTCTTGTAACATTTTTTTATAATGGGATTCTTCATTAGTAAGCATTAAACTCATTATTTCATCAAATCCAAGACCTATCATAAGTTCACGAATAGTTTTTTCAGATTTAAACCAATCATGTTCATATGCTACTGTGTTTATATCTGGAAGGGTACTTGGTATTTTTTTAATACAATATTGGATGGCAACATTTTCAATAATATCCACTTCATGTAAAATATCTATTCTAAATGGTGGAATTTGAACCTTAATTTCATTATCATTTAATATTTCTGCACCAAATCTTGCTTTTTCAAGTAATCTTTTTACTTCTTTTGCATCAAGATTAGTTCCACCAATAAGTTCATTTGTTTTATCAACATGTACTAATGATTCTTTTGGACTTAAATCTGGGGTTGTTATTGTTTTATCCTCATAAACCATTTCCATACTTTTAACTTTTCCTCCAACCTCTGCAAATGAAGAACATATTATGTTTAATGACTGTTCTACTGCTTTTTTATCTGTACCGGTTACATCTACAATAACAGTATTAGTGTCTTCAGTAAGTTTTGTAAGTTCACTATTAATAATCGGAGGCATACTCATAGTTTGGTTATTATTATCAAGAATCATTGGGTATTTATCAAATCCTTCAAGAAGATGGGCATATTTTTTACCTTTTTCATGTTCTTCTAAGATTTCTCTAGGATTAAGTTCTTTATCCATTTCAAGTGGTATAAATGGATGTTCCTCTTTAGCTGTTGCAATATATTTATAGTCTCCAGATACTACATCTGCATTGTGAATACCTATTGCTACTTTTTTTCTGTCACGGCCAATTACCCAATGAAGATTTTCTTGGAAATCCATAATATATTTAATTTTATTTCCTGTAAAATCTACATTTTCAACTTTAGCAAAAGCAATATAGGGTCTTATTTTTTCAACTTCTTTTGAAATATATACTTTTTCTCCAGAAGGTTCTACAGTATAATTTGGAAGTCCAGTTTCTTGTGATAGGAATCCTTTAAGTGATCTTGAAACTCCTTCTATTGAAAGGTTATCTGGACGATTTGGGAAAAACTCTACTTTAATTTCTTTATCATTAAAGTCTTCAATATCACTACCCATCATAGGTAAAATATTAATAAGTTTATCTTGTTCTAAATCAATTCCTAAATCTTTTAAATCTTGATATTCGAATGTAATAACTGGCATTAATATTATCTCCAATTGTGATTTTTGATAATTAAACTTTTAAAATTAAAATAAGTATTATTCTATTTAACCTAAGGGACTTATTTTTTATTAAAAATAATTTTTATTGGTTAAAAGTTTTAATGTATTGGTTTTAGAAACCAAATATTAAAATGAAGAATAATGATTCTATTACGAAGTGTAAAGCTCTATGTTCAACAGTACCCATGTTTCTAATAAATATTGAATGGGTTAAATCAATAAATAAATGTATTAATGCTGCTAAAAATCCAATTTCAATATTTAAGAAAATTATTGAAATTACAATAAAGTGGAATACTGCTTCAAGTAATTCATGTATTAACCATGCTTGAACATTACTTTTTGTTGTAAGGTGAAGTATTCCACCAAATACAATGTAAAAGTCACTAAAAATGTTCCAAGTTAATTGACCATGAATTACATCACTTATTGCAAGTGCAACAGCGACATAAAACCATAATAATTGCATTTTTATTCTCCATGTTTTATTAAAAATAATAAATATATAATATTAATTTATTTATATTAATTATATTAATTAAATATTTATCTATTATTAATTATATATTATTAACATGAATAATTTTTATTCAAGTTTTTAAATTTGAAATTTAAACATTATACTTTATTGGCTATTTTTTTAAAATTAAAATTTTAGCTATTTTATATTTTGATTTAATTTTTATCTTAAATCATTTTAAATAATCTAATAATATAAATAAATTATTTATATTAATTTTAAAAATATATGATAAGTGTATGTTAAATTAGGTTTTTAGAACTTTTAAGTATTAATTAATAGGATTATTGTTTTTTATATTAATACTTTAGTACTAGAGACTACTTTTTATTTATTATTAATTTTATCAAAAATTTCGCATGGAGAAAATATGTCAGAAAAAGATATACCAAAAGATTATGACCATAATAAGGAAGAATTATGGCAGAAAAAATGGCAAGATGATAAAATTTATAAATATATTGGTGATGGAACAAGACCAAGATATATTATAGATACTCCTCCACCATATCCAACAGGATCTATACATTTAGGTCATGTATTAAATTGGGTATACATTGATATGAATGCAAGGTATAGAAGATTAAAAGGATATGATGTATTATTCCCTCAAGGATGGGATTGTCATGGACTTCCTACTGAAGTTAAAGTTGAAGAACTTCATAATATTAAGAAAAATGATGTTTCTAGAGCAGAATTTAGGGATATGTGTATTGATTTAACCACTAAAAATATTGCTCTTATGAAAAAACAAATGTTGTCTCTTGGTTTTTCTCAGGATTGGGATAGAGAATTTGTTACTATGACTCCAGAATATAGGAAAAGAACTCAATATTCATTTTTAAAAATGTATAATCAGGGGTTAATTTATAGAGGTATTCACCCTGTATATTGGTGTCCTAGATGTGAAACTGCTATTGCTTTTGCTGAAGTGGAATATGCAGAAAATAAGTCTCATTTAAATTATGTTAATTTTCCGCCTGCTGATCTTTCAGCTGTAGAAGAATTCCCTAAAGATAATTCTTATATAAGGCCTGATGGTCATAATGCAGATCCTAAGGAAAGTGGAATTTTAATTGCAACTTCTAGGCCGGAATTAATGTCTGCTTGTGTTGCAGTTGTTATTCATCCTGATGATGAAAGATATAATCATCTTTTAGGTAGATATGTAGAAGTACCTTTAACTTCTCAAAAAGTAAAAATCATTGCAGATGAAGAGGTAGATCCAGAATTTGGTACTGGTGCTGTAATGGTATGTACTTTTGGTGATAAAACTGATGTAAGTTGGGTAAACAAATATGATCTTGAAGTTATTGAGGCTATTACAGAACAAGGTTTACTCACTTCTGCAGCAGGTAGATATGAAGGCATGACTTTAAAAGATGCTAAAGAAGCAACTATTAAAGATCTTAAAGAAGAAGGTTACCTTTTAAAACAAGAAGATCTTGATCAAAATGTTGGACAATGTTGGAGATGTAAAACACCTATTGAAATTTTAGTTAAAAAACAATGGTTTGTTGCAGTTAGAAAACTTATAAATCAAGTTAAAGAGGCTTCTAATGAAATGAATTGGATGCCTAAACATATGGAATCTAGACTTTTAAATTGGGCAGATTCTATGGAATGGGATTGGTGTATTTCAAGACAAAGGTTATTTGCAACACCTATACCAGTATGGTATTGTAAAAATTGTGGTAGGATAATTTTACCTGATGAAGATCAATTACCAGTAGATCCTACTGTAGATAAACCAAAACATCCATGTGAATGTGGTTGTAATGAATTTATTGGTGAAACTGATGTTTTAGATACTTGGATGGATAGTTCTATTTCTCCATTATCTATTGCAGGATGGCCTGACCCATCATATGTAAATGATTTCCCTGCAAGTATTCGTCCACAAGGTCATGATATTATCCGTACCTGGACATTTTATACTATTCTCAGATGTTTAGCATTAACTGATAAAAAACCATGGGATGATGTTGTTATTAATGGTATGGTCTTTGGTGAAGATGGATTTAAAATGAGTAAATCTAGAGGAAATGTTATTGCACCTGATGATGTAATTAAGGAGTATGGTGCAGATCCGTTAAGAACCTGGGCTGCAAATAGTCTTCCAGGTTCTGATGTAGCATTTGCATGGAAAGATATTAAACATGGTTACAAATTCTTACGTAAATTCTGGAATGCATTTAGATTTATTAGTATGCATATATTCTCAGATGATGATTTATCTGATGAAAAAACCATTAAATCAAATCTTAACCCTATGGATAAATGGATTTTAGCTAAATTTACAAATTTAAACAGGACCGTTGATGAAGCATTCTCTAAATATGAGTTTGCAAAAACCATTACAAGTATTGAACAATTTGTATGGCATGATTTCTGTGATGAATATATTGAAGCTGTAAAATACAGATTATATGATGATAGTGTCAGAGATGAATCACGTATTGCTGCTAAATATACTCTTAGGTATGTTGTAGAAAATACTCTTAAAATTTTATCTCCTATTGCTCCATTCTTTACAGAAGAAGTTTATCAACACTTTGAAGATTCAAGTATTCATACTTCTTCATGGCCTGTGATTATTGAAGAATTTGATGATAATGATTTCATGGTAAATGGGGATTCTGCTATTGAAATAATTGATGAAGTAAGAAGATTTAAATCAGCTAATAAAATAGCATTAAATGCACCTCTTGCTAAAGTCAATATTTACACTTCTGATTTATCAGATATTTGTAATATATTTAAAGAAGATATTGCAGGTACTTTAAAAATTAATGAATTAAATGTTTTATCTGGTAAACCAGATATCCACGAAAAAGTCATTGAAGTAGAACCAGTAATGAGTAAAATTGGACCAGAATTCAAATCTGATGCAGGTAAAGTAGTTGGATATGTTAAATCTAATTCTGTTGAAGATATTGCAAGTGAACTTTTAGAAAACAATAAACTCAGTATTGGTGAATTAGAGGTTCCTAAAGATTACTTTAACCTTAAAACAGAAGTTGTTGGATCTTCTGGTGAAAAAGTAGATATTTTCCAATCTGAAGATTTGGATGTTATTTTAGAGGTTATTAGATAAAATAACTTCCATTTTTATTTTTTGTCTGTTTTCGTGTTTTTTTAGCTATTTTTTATTTATTATTTTTGTTTGCACTATTTTTCTATTTTTGTTTGTTATTCAAGTTTTATTTTAAATAGAATTTTATATTTATTTGATATTTTTTTAGAATTTTGATATCAATCTTATTGTAATTTTTGTATTTTTTAAATTTTAGTATACTATTAATATTGTATAATATAATATTATATTAAGAAATTATTTTTTTTTAAAGAAATTTATTTATTATATAATATAGTGCTGATTTATATGAAATTGAAATTTAAAAGATGTTTGGATATTGAAGGTGAAATTAAAGCACCTTCTTCTAAAAGTTATACACACAGAGCAATAATTTTAGCTTCACTTGCAGATGGTTACAGTCAGGTTTTTAATCCATTGTTATCTGAAGATACTCTATCTACATTAAATGCATGTATTACATTAGGTGCAGATATTACTAATTTTGGGAATTATATTGATATTAATGGGGTTAATGGTATAATAAAACCAAATCTTAATCCTCAACCATTCATCACTAATCCGGAACACATTATAAATCTTGGAAATTCTGGAACTTCTTTAAGATTACTTACTTCTATTGCAGCATTAGGTGATACTGAAGTAGTATTTACAGGGGATGATTCTCTTCAAACTAGGCCTATGGGGGATTTGTTAGAAGCATTAAAACCATTAGGTGTAAAAACTGAATCTGTTGATAATAAAGCACCAATTACTGTTTTCCCTGGTTTTAATGGAGGAATTACTTCTATTTCAGGTAATGTTTCTTCCCAGTTTATATCTTCAATATTAATTTCCGCCCCACTTACAGAAAAAGGAGTGGAACTTGAAGTTTTACCAGAGTTTGTATCAAAACCTTATGTTGATATGACTATTGATATTATGAATAAATTTGGTGTTAATGTTGATGTATCTTTTGAAGGTAAAAACACTAAATTTGTAGTCAAACCACAAAAATATACAGCTTGTGATTATATTGTTGAAGGAGATTATTCATCTTCATCTTATCTTCTTGCTGCATGCGCTATATTTGGTGGTAAGATTACTATACTTAATTTATTTAAAGATTCTAAGCAGGGGGATAAAATTATTTTAGATATTTTAAGTGAAATGGGTGCAGATATTAATTGTGATGTTAATTCTGTTACTATTAAATCTCAGGGTAATCTTAAATCTATTGATGAAATTGATTTATCTAATGCTCCGGATTTATTGCCTACTATAGCTATTTTAGCTGCTCTTGCAGATGGAACTACAAAAATTGTGGGTATTGGCCATACTAGATTTAAAGAAACTGATAGAATTGCAACAACTTGTGAAGAACTTCGAAAATGTGGTTGTGAACTTGAAGAATTTGAAGATTATATAATAATTAAAGGACAAACTCTTAGTAAAAATGAAGAATTTATAGTTTCATCTCATAAAGATCATAGACTTGCTATGGCATTTATTCTTTTAAATCTTAAAGGTTATAGTGTAGTTGTTGATGAAGGTGATGTTTTCAATGTTTCATTCCCTGAGTTTATTGAAGCTATGGGTTCTATTGGTGTAAATTTAGAATTGTCTTATTAATTATTTAATCAGCATTATATTATTTTAATTTGATATGGGGAATTTTAATGGAAAATAAAGAAGAAACAATTAGAAAAATTTTTGATATTCTTAATAAGAATTATAATTTAAGAGTATTTCTTGATGATGGACCATATAGGGTTCTTATTAGAACTATTCTATCTCAAAGGACTAGGGATGAAAATACGGATCAAGCAACAGATAATCTTTTTAATAAATATAAAGATATTTATGGTATTGTTGATGCACCAATTGAAGATATTGAGAAACTTATTAAGCCTGCAGGTTTTTACCGTGTAAAAGCATCACGTATTAAAGAGGTTTCAAGAATTTTAATAGATCAATATGGGGCTAAAGTTCCTAATGATATGAAAGAACTTCTAAAACTTCCAGGAGTTGGAAGGAAAACTGCAAATTGTGTGCTTGTATTTGCATTTAATGAGCCAGCTATTCCTGTAGATACTCATGTTCATAGAATATCTAATCGGTGGGGTTTAGTTAATACTAAAAAACCAGAGGATACTGAGCAAGAACTTATGAAAATTGTTCCTCGTGATTTGTGGATTGAGTTAAATGATCTAATGGTTCAGTTTGGTCAGACCATATGTAAACCTACTTCTCCTCAATGCGATATTTGTCCTATTTCACAATATTGTGACTATGATGCAAATAGATGAAAATACTTAAATTTAGTTAATTTTTATTTTTTTAATTTTTTTTAGTTAAAATTTGATAGATTATTCAGATTTTTATCATTTATATTTATTTGAAATTTATTTTTTTATATGGTAATTTTTTCTTGTTTTTAATATTTTTTTAAAATTATAACAAAAGATTTATAAGTATTAAAATATAATATAACAATAGTTATAAAACATTGTGATATTGTGTCTTGTAACTTTTATATATTTTTTAAATTAAAAATATATAACAATAGTTATATATTATGAATTTCTAATAATTATTTGTAAGGATTTATAATATACTCATATTAATTTTTACATTTTTTTAATTGAAAAAATATAACAATAGTTATATATTATGAATTTCTAATAATTGTATGTAAGAATTTATGTATATGGTTTAATTTTAAAATTTTTTTAAATGAAATATGGTGCAAAATTTAAAATTAAAGATTTAACAAAAATAACTTATGGTGATAAAATATGGTAAACATTCCAAAATTAACTAGGGGAGTAGCAAACGATATAACTGAAACAGTAGGTAATACTCCACTTGTAAGATTAAATTCATTAACTAAAGATTTAGATGCTGAAGTGCTTGTAAAATTAGAATCATTTAACCCTGCAGGTAGTGTAAAAGATAGGATCGGTGTAGCTTTAATTGAAGATGCAGAAAAAAGAGGATTATTAAATAAAGATTCTGTTTTAATTGAACCGACAAGTGGTAATACCGGTATTGCGCTTGCTATTGTAGCAGCAGCAAAAGGTTACAGATTAATTTTAACCATGCCTGATACAATGTCTATTGAAAGAAGAAAATTACTTGCAGTCTTTGGTGCAGAAATTGTTTTAACACCAGGTAGTGATGGTATGCCTGGGGCAATTGCAAAAGCTGATGAATTATTAAAAGAAATTCCTAATGCTGTAAACCCAGCACAATTTAGAAATCAAGCAAATCCAGAATTCCATAAAGCAACTACTGGTCCAGAAATAATTAGGGATACTGATGGTAAAGTTGATGTAGTTGTAGCTGGTGTAGGTACTGGTGGAACTATTACTGGTATTTCTGAAGCTATTAAAGAAGTAAACCCCGATTTACATGCAGTAGCAGTAGAACCTGAGACTTCTCAAACTTTAGGTAAAGGTGTAAAAGGACCTCATAAAATCCAAGGTATCGGTGCAGGTTTCGTACCTGAAACTTATCATGCAGATGCAATTGATGAGGTATTCCCTGTATCTGATGAAAATGCTGGTAAAACTTTACTTGCTCTTGCTAAAGAAGAAGGTATTTTTGCAGGTATTTCTTCTGGTGCAGCAACTTATGCAGCATTACAAATTGCTAAAAGACCAGAATACAAAGGTAAAACTATTGTAGCTATTTTGCCTGATACTGGTGATAGATACTTATCTGTTGATTGGGTATTCCAAGACCTCTATAAAGAATATGGTCCAGAAATATTCCCAGTAGAATAGATTTATAAAAATATTTTTATAATATTTTTTAGAATTTAAGAAAGTTTTATATTAATTATAAATTTAAAATAATTTTTATTTTATAATTATTTTTTTTTAAATATCATTAACCTTCTAATATATATTCTATTTTAATTATTTAAAATAGAATTTTTTTTAAAGATAAAATAATAACATTGTTAAGTTTTATTATAAAATAATAATTTATTTAACGTTAAATTAGTTTTTAAGAAATATTAATACTAAACTATTAATTAAAAGTTAAAAAAAGATTATTTTTTATTTTTTAGTAAGAATATAGTATTTTTTTAACTTTTAGTTAAAATCAAAATGTATTAACTATAGTTAAGAAAGTATTTATATAGGGTGTTATAAAAGTTATTAATAATATTTTAAAATTTCAGGTGATAATATGTTTAACAGAATAAGAGAGGATATAATGACTGCCAAAATGAGAGATCCTGCTAGCCGTAGTGCTATTGAAATCTTATTTTGTTACCCTGGAGTCTATGCTGTTTGGTTCCATTTAATAAGTCATTGGCTTTGGAAAAAAGGGGCTAAATTTTTAGCAAGATTTAATTCTACTATTGCAAGGTTTTTAACTGGTGTTGAAATACATCCTGGTGCTACAATTGGTCGCAGAGTTTTCATAGATCATGGTATGGGGATTGTTATTGGTGAAACAGCGATTGTAGGTAATGATGTTTTAATTTATCAAGGTGCAGTTCTTGGTGGAACATCTCTTGAAAAGAAAAAAAGACATCCAACTATTGGAGATGCAGTAGTGGTTGGTGCAGGTGCAAAAGTTATGGGTGATATTACAATCGGTAATTCATCAAAAATCGGTGCAGGTTCTGTAGTATTGAAAGATGTACCTCCACATTCAACTTGTGTTGGTATTCCTGGAAGAGTTGTTAAAACTAAAGATAAATCATGTCCTTTAAATTTAGAGCATAATAAACTTCCGGATCCAGTTAAAAACTGTTTACAACAATTAGTAAAACGTCAGGATGAACTTGAAAATGAATTAGAAACTTTAAAAAAATTATATAATATTTCTAATTCTGGTATAAATATTAATAATCATAGAAGATATAATGAGGATGTTGTATTTGAAGAAGGTGGAGGAATTTAATTCCTTCATTTTTTTAGATGAAAAAATATAACAATAGTTTTATATATTATAATAGTTTTATTATTAATTGTATTTCTAAAATTAAGTTAAAAAAAGATTTATTTATTAATAAATTAATGTTTATGTTTGAAATTTAATATTAAATTTTTATAATATTATTTTTCTTAATTAATGATTGTTGAATATTTTATTATATTCATAAATTTATTATTCAAAGATTTTTTAATTCTTGAATTTATTATTTATTTAAAAATTATGAGGCGATAGAGATGAAACCTCCTTGTGAAATGGTAGTTTGGTATGTTATTCCAGCAATAAGATCTGAGTTAGCAAAACAATTATTAAGTTTAGGTATGAAACAGAAAAAAATTTCTGAATTAATGGATATTACACAACCTGCTGTAAGCCAATATATTACAGATAAAAGAGGTAGTGAATTAGAGTTATCTGATCATATTAAAGATTTAGTTAAAGATTTTGCATATGATCTTTACACTGAAAAAGCTACAAAATTAGATATTATTCCACGTACATGTTATATATGTCATCAAATCAAAGCAGAAGATGTAATGTGTCAATTACATCATGAAAAAGGTAATATGCCTTATGAATGTCATGCATGTTTGAATTCTTCATTTGATTGTTAAGTTTTAATATTTTAATTTTTAATTAAATATCTTTTTTTGTTTATTTTAATTTTTTAATTTAATTTTATTTGAATAAAAATATTTATAAACATTTAAAAATACAAACATTTATATATTAGTTATAATCAATATATGTATGTTGTATAAAATGGCAAGGTGACCGAGCGGCTTAGGTGCGTGGCTGCAGACCATGATACTGGGGTTCAAATCCCTATCTTGCCTTTTAATGAAACTTTTTTTAAGATTTTTTTTATTGATTATATTTTTAATGGGTTCATGTTTTTTTATTTAAATAAACTATTCTTTTTATTTAATTCTTTATTTGGATTATTACTTTAGGTATATGTTATTTCAAATTTAAAATATGGATTTTAGAAAATTAGAAATAAAACAACTTTCAAAGAATCTTTATTTATATAAACTATTTGTACTATGATTTTTAATTAGAATTATATATAATATTATATTTGGAGATTAACTATGAAGTATGATTTTAATACAATCAATAGAAATAATACAAACTCATTAAAATGGGATTTATTTAATGATAAATTTCCAATGTGGGTAGCAGATATGGATTTTAAAGTAGCACCAGAAATATCTAATTCTATTTTAAATAGGGCAAATCATAAAATATATGGTTATTCAATTATTTCTGAGGATTTATATGATGCTTATATTAATTGGTGGAAATTTTATGGTTTAAAAATGAAAAAAGATGAGTTATTATTTGCTATTGGCGTCATGCCTGCAATAACTAGTATTATTCGTGAATTTACATCTTTTGGTGATGAAATATTAATTCAAACTCCAGTTTATCATGTATTCTTTAATGTAATTCTAAATAATAATCGTAAAGTTATTGAAAATCCATTAATTTATGATAAAGATAATTTGTCTTATTCTATTGATTTTGAAGATTTAGAAGAAAAATTATCAAGTCCTAATACAAAGATGATGTTACTTTGTAATCCTCATAATCCTATTGGTAAAGTATGGGATGCGGATGACTTAATTAAAATTGGAAAACTTTGTTGGAAGTATAATGTTATTCTTGTTTCTGATGAGATACACTGTGATTTAACTAATCCGGGTAAACAATATGTTCCTTTTGCATCTCTTGATAATGATTTAAGTTTTGAAGAAATTGAAAATTCCCTAACTTGCATTTCTCCAAGTAAAACTTTTAATATTGCTGGGCTTAAAAATTCTATGATTTTTACTAAAAATAAAGAATTTTATTCAAGACTTAATGGAAGATTATTCACTGATTTCTTTTCAGAACCTAATGTATTTAGTACAGTTGCCACAATTGCAGCATATAATGATTCTAAAGATTGGTTAGAAGAGTTAAAAGAAGTATTGTTTGAAAATAAAAAAATAGTAAATAACTTTTTAGTTAATAATCTTCCAATTATTAAATTAGTCCCATCTGATGCAACATATCTTTTATGGCTTGATTGTTCTAGTTTGAATATTGATTCTGAATCTTTATCTGAATTTTTAAGAAAAGAAAAAGGTATATTTTTATCACCAGGTATACAATTTGGTAAAAATGGGGATAATTTTTTAAGAATGAATGTTGCTTGTCCTAAAGAACTTTTAAATAAAGAATTAATGGCATTTAAAGAAGGGATTGAATTATTAAAAAAATAATTTCTTTAATTTTTATATTTTATAGGTTGTTTTAAAAGTTATTTTTTTTATATGGAATAGTTTAATTATATTAAAAAATATAATTATAAATATTTATATAATTTTAATTATTATATTTATTAATTTGTAATTTTGGTTATTTTCTTTTAAATTTTTATTTAAGGTTTTAACTTGTTGCAATGTATTTGTAATTTTGGTTATTTTCTTTTAAATTTTTATTTAAGGTTTTAACTTGTTGCAATATTTTTTTATTAAAGAAATGGAGATTAAAATGAATAGTCAGAAATCTAATAAACATACTTCACTTAAAGTATATTCTACTTTAACACGTAGGAAAGAATATTTTAAACCAATTAATGAATCAAGGGTTAAATTCTTTGTTTGTGGACCTACTGTTTATAATGATGCTCATATAGGTCATGGAAGGACATATATTTCTTTTGATATGATAAAACGTTATTTAGAATATAAAGGTTATACTGTTTTATATTTACAAAACATTACTGATGTTGATGATAAAATTATTAACAGAGGAAAAGAAATTGCTAAACAAGATGAAGATTTAGCAGATGTATGTATGACTCTTGCAAGAAGATATGAACGTAGGTATAAAGAAGATATGGAATCTTTAAATGTTAAAGGTGTAAATCTTTATATGAGAGCTACAGATCATATGGATAAAATAATTAATCAAATTGAAAGATTAATTGAAAAGGGATATGCATATGAATCTGATAATGGAGTATATTTTGAAGTTAAAAAATTTGATGATTTTGCAAAACTTTCAAATAGAAATATTGATGAACTTGAAGGTCATAGACTTAAAGAAGATTCAAGTAAAAAAGATCCTAGGGATTTTGCATTATGGAAAAAACGCCAGGATATTGAATATTATGGTGAACCTGTATGGAATTCTCCATGGGGTAAAGGAAGACCTGGATGGCATATTGAAGATACTGCTATTACTGAAGAATATTTTGGTGAACAATATGATATTCATGGAGGAGGGCTTGATTTAATTTTCCCTCATCATGATGCAGAAATTGCACAAATGGAAGCATTATCTGGTAAAAAACCTATGGTTAATTATTGGTTCCATACTGGATTTTTAAATGTTAATGGGGAGAAAATGTCTAAATCTCTTGGTAACTTTATTACTATTAAAGATTTACTTAAGGAAATATCTCCAGAGACTTTTAGGTTCTTTGTATTATCTACTCATTATAGAAGTCCTATAGATTTTAGTGTTGATAGTCTTCATCAAGCAGATAAAAGTCTTAATAAAATTAAATCTTATATTAATGAGGTTGATGAAATTTTATTAAATGAATTTGATGATGAAGATTCTATAGAGGATCAAATTGATTCTCTTGAAGCAACACAATATGATACTTTAAAAACAGCTATTGTTTCATTTTTCAATGCTATGGATGATGATTTCAATACTCCTAAAGCTATTGCTGCTATATTTAAATTAATCAGTGATTCTAAATCTGAACTTAATAGTTTAGATATTAATGATGTTTTAGCTATTAAAGGATTTTTAGCTACTGTTAATGATATTCTTGGAATTATCTTCTTAAAAGATGATGGTAATTCTAATAATAATGGATCTAATGAAGAAGCTTTACTTGATATTCTTGCAGATACTCGTAAAAAATTAAGGGATAAAAAACAATATGATTTATCTGATGAGATTAGAAGTAGACTCACTGATTTAGGCTATGAGATAAGTGATTAAAACTTATCTTTTTTCTTTTTTAATAAAAATTATAATGTTTTATTTTTTGTTTTTTTAATAGAATTTTGTGTTTTTTTAAATGGTTTTTTTATTTCTAAATGTTTTTTTTCTTTTAGTTTATTGTTCTTAATCTGTTTATTTTTTATTCATATTATTTTTTATGTCTAAATATTTAATTTTTATTGTTTATACCATTTTAATTATGTATTCTTTAAAAAATATTTATAAATAGTATATTTTACTAAATCATATTAAGAATTAGAAACAAAGGTTGATTAATATGGATAAAAATAAATTTGCAATAATTGCATCATTCTTTTTACCTGGAATTGGCCATGCTATTAGGGGTAAAAAGGCTTTTGGGATTGGCTCTTGGATTGTTGTATTATTTTTAACATTTTTCCTATATTATCTTACTGAACCTAATCCATGGTTTTCTATTATATTTTATTTTACTCTGGGATTTTTTGTAGCATATGGGTTATATGTTTATGGTATTGATAATTAGGTTTTAATATGATGATTTAAAAAGTTATTTTATTTCAAGTGATGAATTTATATTTTTATAGTTGAAAACATGTTTAATCTATGATGTTAAATTATATTTTTATTTTTTAAATGCATATATTATTTGAAAATTTAGATTTTTTTAAATCCATTATTTTTAAGTTAAGGATAGATTCTTATCTTAATTTAAAATGTTTTCAAGAAAAAGATATTTTTATAAAGTATAAATCTATATTCCTGTGGATGATTTTATATTTATAAATTAATTGTTTTATTTAGTTTAATTTAAGAAATTTTTATTAAATTTATTGTTTAATGTTTTATATTTATAATTTTTTGAAATTTAGAAAATTCTTAGAATATATTTGAAATATTAATCTATCTCAATTATTTAATTATATTGTAATTACATTTATTTTATTTAATTATA
>JBJFGN010000048.1:0-3673 GCA_051892775.1 Methanobrevibacter sp.
AACAATACTACAAATTCATTATCTTTTTTAATAATAATTATTTTAGAAAATAAATAATAATACTACAAATTATTTAGATTATAAAAAATTATTCTCCTTTTATTTTATTATTAAAGTTATGCCAAAAATAATTAGAAAAAATTTTCTAATTAAATAAAATCCTAAAAAAAATAGCTAATAAAAATTTTACTAACTAAATTGAATTAAGATATTGATCTTACTAAATAAAAAAATCTTAAGTTTAAATGATTGAAATTAATATAAATCATTACATTAATTAAACAAGAATTAAAGCAGATAATGTTACTAATTAAATTCGGATATTTAACTAGAAAAATCCACTATCATCTAATATACGTTCTAAAGCTTGAGATTTTCTATCGAATTTTTCTTTAACAACAATTGTAATTATAAATAATCCAACTGGCATAATGGCTAGTTTACCTATATTCCACCAATAATGATTCCAAATTATTCCTGCAATGATTTCCCGCAATGCACCTACAGAGTAAGTTAATGGTAAATAAGGATTAACATGTGCAAAGAATGGAGGCATTAATTCTACAGCGAAAATACCACCAGATGCAGTGATTTGTAATAACAATATTACCATTACAATCAATTTACCAGCATTACCTAATGCAGAGTAGAAACAATATGAAATAATCATAAAGCACAGAGCAATAAAGTACAGTGAGAAAATCCATGTTATTGGATTAGTAATTTGTATTTTCATTAAGAAATCACAAATTATAACACCAGTCGCTTGAACAAATGCAATAAGCAAGAAGAATGGCAATCTACCAAAGAATACTTCTAATGGAGAATATTTATTAGAGTATTTAACTTGACGCTTAATCATTGCAATTGCAACTAAACAACCAATCCATAATGAAATTGAATTATAAAATGGTGCAAGACCAGAACCATAATTAGGAACTGAAAACATTTTATGTTTTTTCAATTGAACTGGATTTTCAAAGTAATTTCTTACTCCACTTAAATTCATGTCTTTATATGCTGCTAATTTTTCCACAGTATCAGGACTTATAGAATTAAGTTTAGCAGCAATTATTGGGATAGTAGCTTTAACTTTAGGCCAGTCATTATTAGCAACACTTAGAGCATAAGATGCCTTATTGATTTTTGTACTAATATCGTCACGATCATTATACAGTTCATCAACATATTTATTTGATGTTTGAAGTAGTGATCCTGTAGTAGCTAATTTATTATGAACTTCTGGAGAATCCATAGTGGCTTCAACCTCATTAAGTGCATTCATTACTTGTTGAAGTTTAACCATATTAGTTTCAACCTTATTAATAATTGGTAATAATGGTTGATAATGAGTCATATTATACATATTCCTCAAATAAACATCAAAAGTATATAAATCACTATAAGATGCATTAGCCTCTGCTTTCATTTTAGTAATAGTAGTACGGGATTTTGAATCATGATTATTAATTTGATCATTTAAAACATCATAATCAGATTGCAATGTACCCAAATAACCTTTTACCTCAGGTAAAGCATTATAAATTTGAGGCCAAATGTTTTTAATAGTTGACATGTCAGAATTAGCTTCATTTAATCCTTGATCAACTTTACCAGTATTACTATTTAAATTATTTGCAAAAGATTGAGCCTTATATAAATCTCCTTTATTTTTATCCAATATTCCAGCAGCATCCCTTAATTTACCAAAAATTATTGAATCAACAGTAGTGACAACTTGATCATTAATTTTAGCTTCAAGAATGGTTGTTCCAGATCTTAAGATAACAGGATTAATTGCATTTAATTTTTCATTAACATAATAGTCAATTTGCGCTCTTTCTGGATTATTAGAATCAACTGTCATCAGCTGCTTTGAGAAGTTCTTAGGAATAATTAGTGCTGCAGTATATGTACCTTCATGAACACCATATTTAGCATTACTTTCATTTACAAAAACCCATGAGAAATTATTATTATGGTGTAACTCATCAACCAGCATATTTCCAATATTATAATATGATCCATTATCTAATGTATATCCTACATCATTATTAACAACTGCAACTTTAATATTACCAGTATTAGCATAAGGATCCCATGTAGACTCTATAGTTAAAGTAGCATACATTGCAGGTATTAACATAATAACCAAAATTACAACAAGGACAGCAGGAGAATGAATTAATATGTGAAAATCTTTCTTCACAATTTCCTTAATATTTTCAAACATAGTGTTTTCCATAATATCCCTATAATTACATAATTTCAAATTTACAACATTTAAGCAGCAAAAAACTTTAGATAAAAGTTAAAAACCAGTTAAATGTCATGGAGCAATTCCATTAAATAATATTTCAATAAAATTATCCACTTCTTCATCTACAGATTTACTTGGAGTATAACCATAGATTTTCCAAAGAATTAATGATTGAATAATCATACTATAAATATTAAGAGATAAAACTTCAAGATTTACCTCTTTAGAAATCTTACCTTTATTTATCTGATTTTCTAAGATAATTTTAAGATTATTTATTACTTTTTCGGATATTTTCTTAAAAGTAGGATCCCCTAATGAAACAGTCCTCATATCTTCAATGGAAATCTTAATTAAATTTAAATCATCCTCAAAAATATAAAGAATATTATTCCATAAATTTTTTAATATAGAAACAATATCTTCATCTTCATCTATTTCAAAGATATAATCCAATTTATTTAAAAAATATTCTGAGTAAAATTTAGATGCTTCATTTAAGAGGTTGTCTTTATTTTTAAATTTGCGGAATATAGTAACTTCACTAACATGTGCTTTATCAGCAATTTTTCTAGTAGTGGCATTATTAATTCCACCTTCCTCTAAAAGTTGTACTGTGGCATATAATATTTTAGTCTCAGTATCTTTAATTTCAATTTCCATAATGTAAGTAAGTACTTACATACATATAAACCTTTTGTATAAAATTCATGAAAATAATCAAAATCAATGAAAAGATTAAACAAAAAAAGAAAAATATACAAAAAATAGGAATAAACATAGTAAAATAGAATAAAATAAAATAAAAATAGAATAAAAAAATAAAAAATAAAAAAATATTAAATACCCAAATTATTTAGATTCAGCTTTAGCTAAATCGTTTTCAGACCTTTTAATTAGTTCTTGTAAACCATTAGTAACATTTGGTGGGATGGAATTTTCATCCTTATTTAATATGATTTTAGAAATTGTATTTGCTAATACAAAAATTGCATGTTTATGCTCTGCTTTAGTCCTATGAATATGATGTGGACTGATGTTTAATGCAATATACTCACTGCAATCATTTTTAATTTCATCATTTTCAGCCAAATATTTTAAAACATAAACTAAGAATTGGTGCATCTGTATCATTTCGTCTTTATACATAAAAAACACTTCCAATGTTCATATATTAATGAAAATTTTCTCCATTAATTATGTAATGATATTTAATATAACTATTTCTTAATTATATCAACTATTGTATTATTAAACAATTTTTAAATAATATAAATAATAATTGGAATTTAAAATAATCAAAAATGATTATTTAAAATTGTACTAAATGACTTAATATAACATTCAATATATTAAACCAAAAAATATTCAAAATTAATAAAAATAATCCACAAAACCAGCGGTATGATTTTA
>JBJFGN010000049.1:0-17275 GCA_051892775.1 Methanobrevibacter sp.
AATAGATTCTTAATTAGATGTTAGAAATTAAGAAGAATTTAGTTTTAATAGGTTCTTAATTGTACATTAGAAATTAATAGATTCTTAATTAAATATTAAAAAATAAAAAAAGTTTAAAAGTGAACTTTTTATTTTATTGAAAACTAATACATGTTTTTTTTAACAAATCCACTTTTAATAATTAATTAAATTATTTTAATTTTTCCAGTAGCAGTTACTTTACTATATCTGTCATCACCTGAATAATTTACAATATATGTGTAGATTTTCTTAGTGTTTAGATTAACTTTTATTGTAGCTATTCCTTTGTTATTAGTTTTTGCAGTATATGTTTTACCATTGATTGTGAATTTTAATTCTTTTCCTTTTATTAACCTATTTTTCCTATCTTTTAATGTAGCACTTATATATTTTGATTTTGTTTTTTGAGTATATGTTTTTGTACTTGTTGATATTCTCAATGTCTTTTTGGTAATTGTTATTTTTGCAACGGAAAAACTACCTTCATATTTATCATCACTTAAGAATGCAATTGCAAATGTATAGATTCCAGGGAATGCTAAGTTGATTTGAAGTTTTCCAATTCCATTTTTATCAGTCACTACATTATATACTACTCCATTAAATCCAATTTGAACTCTTTTATTTTTAAGAGTATTGCCATTCTTGTCTTTAAGTGTAAGTTTAAAGTACCCTCCTCTTTCACCTTGATAGAAATCAACAGCTTCTTGAGCCATATCTTTACATTCTATTTTTGTCGCTGTTTTATTTGAAGATCCTTTAATTATTAATTTACTACTATTACTTGTATTGTAATAATTATTATCTCCACTATAGTTAACTTTAATAATATAATTACCTACATTAAGGTTAGTTTTTAATCTAGCTACTCCATAGTTATCTGTTGTTAAATTATAGTTTTTAGTTCCATATGCAGAGTTTAAATTTAATGTAATTTTCTTATTACTGAGTGTATTTCCATTAATGTCTTTTAAACTAATCTCATAGAGTTCACCACTATTGTAGTTTATAGTGATATTTTCTAAGGACAATGTTGTTGGGGTTTTTAGTATTGTAATATTATTTGTTCCATTTACATGGATTCCATAATATATATTATCGTATTTGTATGTTATTGTGTAATTTCCTGGATTTAGTTCGATTTGTAATCTTGCAATACCATCTACGTCTGTTGTTAAATTATAGGTTTTATAACTGGATTTTCCAATAATGCTTACTACTATCAATTTGTCAGATTGGGTTTTTGCATTTGGATTATAGAAAGTAATGTTAAAGTATTTATTTTCACCATAATATTGTGTAAAGTCACTGGCATTTAAGTTTATGATTGTTGTTGAATTTGAGTTTGTGTCTTTAGTTAGGGATATGCCTGTACTGGTCTTATTATACCAGCTATTTCCTTGATAATTTATAGTACCTTGATATTCCCCAGGAGTTAGATCAACAATAATGTATGCAACACCTTCCTCATCAGTATTTGATTTAAATATGTATTCATTATTTTTTTCATATACTGTGAGTATAACTGTTTGGTTAATTATTGGTCTTCCATATAAATCTATGAGTTTTATTGAAACAATATTGTTTGTTTTTGTTAAGTTAACATTAAGATTTGAGATTATTCTACTTATAACTTTATTTACGATTATTGTAGCTTTACCTTTGGATGGACTGTAATTTTTATTACCTTTGTATATTGCAGTTATATTATAAGTTCCAGGTAAAAGGTTAATAGCTATTTCTGCATTGGCTTCATCATCGGTTTCTAAATTAAATGTTTGGCTAATATTATTTTTACTAATGGTTAATTCAATATTTTCTCCTTTAATCGGATTGCTTTCATTATCTAAGAGTTTAACTGAGTAAATATCTCCATAACCATATAAAGTTTTATTTGATACAATGATTTGTGTATTACTTGGATATATTGTAATATTTAGTATTATATTGGATTTTGTATACCATTCGTCTCCTTTAAAGTATGCATTAATTGTATATTTTCCAGGATTAATTGATAAATTAATATCTGCTCTTCCACTTGGGTCGGAGTTTGTAATAAATATATAATGGTTTTTACCATCACTTATATTGAAGTATATCATTTTATTTACTAGTGGATTATTAAATGAATCTTTTAGTATTACATAGAAATCGTTATTTTTACCATAGTACATTTGATTATATCCAATCATATTGGTGTTGCTTATTAAGACATTTAGTATGGCTGTAGCATTACTTGCTTCAAAATAGCCATTACCTTCATATCTTACAATTATTGTGTAAATATCTGGTGTAAGATTAAGTTCTAATTTTCCAAAACCTGTGTCATTAACTGTAATTCTATAAGCTATTTGATTGCCTTTAGAATTTACAAAGCTTACTAATAATGTTTGATTGGCTATTTTATAACCATTAACATTAATCAAAGTCATATTAATAATCTGTTTATCACCGTAAATTGCATAGTTGTCTATTAAAATTTTAGTACTTTTATTGCTGATTGTTAGGTTTAATACCTGTTTATCGATTTTTGCAGAAACTACAGCGTCATGGTCTTTAAGATTAGAAATTACAAGAACCTCTCCAGTTCCATTATTTAATAATACAATATTGTGGTTTATTTTACCGTAGGTGCAATTGAAGTATGCAATTCTAGTGTCTGGAATTGAATATTCTGTATTAAACACTTCTTTTTTGGAGTTTGTTAATTTATTTAACCCTACTTTAACAGTATAGTTGTCCTTTGTATAATTTTCAAGATTTAATGTCATTATTATCCAATTGTCTAATATTAAATTTCCAAGGAATCTGTATGCTTTATCTGAGTTTGGACCTTCATTTGATCCCCACCAATTAGATGAGGCATTCATTGTACCTAATCTATTGAATATATCATTACCCAAATATTTTGCTTTATTATCTAAAAATATTGAATATTTGATGTTGGTTGTTTTATAATTATATATTGCTCCTCCGTAAGCAGCACTATTGTTTATAAAACTTGTATTTTCAATATTTAATATACCTCCATTGAAAATCATTCCTTGGTTAAGGTAACTTGGGGATTCTGTATTATTATTTGTATTGTTAATAAAACTTGAGTTATATATGTTTAAAGTATCTCCGTAATATTCATTGCCGTTCTTAATTATGGTATCTCCATAGTTCCCTATGAAACTTGAATTTATAATATAATTTGCTCCATCTAGACAATGGCCTTGATTTTTAATGAATTTACAATTTTCAATATATGTTGGATTTAAATGTTCTTTATTAAATCCTATTACTGGTAAATTATTTCCATATACATTATTGTCATTTCCATTATTATTTGTAAATGTGGAATTTATTATTTTAATTTCATTTATCTTAGTATAAATTAGTAATCCTGCAGAGTTGTCTTTAGATGATATTACCCCAATCTTATTATTTTCAAAATTACAATTTTCTATATGGATATTGTTATTTGTTAAAATAACTGTTTTATCATCAAAATAGTCTCCATATTTACTAAACCCTGTGAAATTAGAATTATATATTCTTATTGATGGGTTTCCATATATTCCAATTCCAGAAATATCCTTAAATGAAGTATTGTTTATAAATAGATTCCCGTTTGAATGGTAACCATGTTTAATATAAACAAGCTTAGGACTTAAGATATTGTTAAATGAACAGTTTTCTAGATTAACATCTCCTCCATTTGAATTTATGATGATATTTGGATTATTTTTATTATCTGAGCTGAATTTAACATTATATAAATTTAAGGTTCCCCATTCTTCAATAGTGAATATATTATTGTTAATATATGTTTTAATAGTTACTGGACCATTATATCCTTTAATTGTAATGTTTTTTGTAATATATAGATTAGAATTTCCATAGCCTTCATATGTTCCAGAGTTAATGTAAATTGTATTTCCATTTAATGCATTTGAAATGGCTCTACTTAAACTTTGGTATGGGTTTTCTTTTGATCCATTACCTCTAGAATCACTTCCATTGTTTGATACATATATTGTATAATTTGTAAATCCCCTTCCGATTAGTAGTTTTAATCTTTCCTTATTTATTATTCCATAGATGATGGTTTCTTCGGTGTTGTTTATGTATTCTGTTTCAAGGACATGATTTCTAATAATTCCAGAGTTTACAGTAAATTTACCATTTTCACATTCGAATCTAGCGGGAATGTCTATAATATTAATATCTTTATCAATATCCCATACTTTTTCTCCATTTGTAAATTTAAGCATCAATTTTAATTTTTCGTCTTTACCTTTAGTTAATGGGTTTTCTGATGTAAAGTTTACAATTATCCAATTTTCTGGTTTAAATTTATTATCCAGATATCCTATATTTGGTCCTTTATTTAATTCCCACCAATTACTTGATATATTGACAAAATTTTCTTTTACATTTGATCCATAAACTTTAAAAAGGGTGGAGTATTTGATTGTAATATTATTATTTCCATTTAGTTGGATAACTGACTGGAAGAATGATTTTGTAATATTGATGTTTGAATTTTTGAAAAATATTCTGTAATATTCTTCACCACAATAAAATTTGGAATTATCTATTGTAATATCTGAATCTGAGATAGTTAGATATCCGTAATTATCTTCATTAAGGATAGTATTATCTATTTTTATTTTTGGTCTTTTGTTAGTTCCACTATTGTTTGAAAGTATTCCATAATTTATCTTGGAATTATTTATGTCTATATTTCCAAAGTTATTTATTGTATTTTGGTTTATTGTGGAATAATCAATTATTAAATTACCATAATTTATAATATCTCCAACATTTTCTCCTTTATTTAAATCCAGATTTGAATTTTTAATTGTGAGAGTACCATAATTTGATATGCCGGAAATAAATCCCTGATTATTTTTTAAATTACATGAAATTATTGTTAAATTTCCTTTATTATAAAATGAGCTTTCAGTAGTTTTATCCCCATATCCATTAATAATTGTAATGGAATTTAATATTAAACTTGTATTTTCTGTAATATTGAAAATAAAAGTATTATTTAATCCATCGATAATAACGTTTCCATTTACTGATTTTATTGTTAGATTTTTATTTATAATAAAACCAGTATTTTTGCTGCTATTGTATGTTCCGTTAAACATATAAATTACTGAATCATCTTTGGCATTTTCAATTGCATAATCAAGGCTTTGGTATGGATTGTCATTTGATCCATCCCCCTTTGCATTACTTCCATTTACTGAAACATAGATTGAATCTGTATTACCTGCTTGATTATTGGTGGTTTCATTATTTCCATTACTTATATATACATCACTGGATTGATTTATACTATTTTCATTAATATTTACGTTGTGACTGTTTTCTATATTCATTGAATTGTTAGTATCAATTGCACTAATTCCAGAAATAGATAATGTTAGTATAAATATCAAAACAAGAAAAATAGAATATTTCAGTTTAAATTTAATATTTTCACGTCCTAAAATTTTTCTAATAAATTAATTATTGAATTGTTAATTTAGTTATATAAATAAATTAAATTTGATAATTTAATTATATAACTAGTTTTCTAACTTAAAATTTTAAAAAAATAATAAAAAAGGTGATTTTTTTAAAATCACCTATATTTATCATTTCTTTTTTCTTTTCTGTATCCAATATAAATTAATATTGAAAATAGTATTATCACATATATTAATGTATTTGGATCGATTTTTTTAGTATTGGCTAATTTTTCTTTAGTAAGTTCATAAGCTTTTGACAATCCAGAAGAACTTGATCCTGAATCATCTCCATATGATGAAGATGAACTAGAACCACCAGCGCTTTTCCCACTAGTTCCAACACTGCCTTGTCCATGGCTATTTCCACTAGCACCACCACTTCCTTGACCATTGGAATTTCCATTTCCACCGTTTCCATTTCCATTTCCTTGGCCATTTAGATTACCGCCGTTTCCATTTCCACTTCCACTACCAGTTCCGTTTCCATTACCTTCATGGCCTTGACTATTTCCATTACCTTCTGTACCTTTTCCATTTCCAGGATTAGGTACTAAGTTAACTCCAGTACCGCCAGGTAAAGTTCCAGGAATGGTAGGATTTTGGTTACTGTTGGAATTTCCTGAATTATGCTTGTTATTATCATCTACTTTATACCAAATAATCTCTGTTCTAGCCCAATCTCTTTTATTTAAATCAGCAGCTCTCCAAACAGAATCATCAGGTCCTTTTGAAGATCCCCACCAATTGTGATTGTCTACATCTATGATGTTTTTATTTTGTGTATTTATGGTAGATCCTTCAGGTGCATAGTTATCTACAATATTGGAGTGTGAAATCTTAATATTTCCTCTTGTAGTTTCAATTGCTCCTCCTGTATTTAAACCATGGTTATTGCTTATAGTTGAATTATAAATATTCACATGGTCTGTAATGTGGTTATAGGATTCTCCACCATGGTAATTTATTGCACCTCCGCTTGATGCAGTATTATTACTAATAAATGTGTTTGTTATAGTGATGTTTCCAGACAAACTGATTCCACCACCATATTCAGCAGTGTTATGTGTAATTTTAGAGGCATCTATTAATCCGTTAAGACTACTAATGGATAATCCTCCTCCATTGTTATTTGCTTCATTATTTGTAATATTTGTAGCTTTAATTGTTAATTTATTAACAGAGGCATTGATTCCACCCCCATCATTACTTGCAGTATTTCTATTGATTGTTGAATTGTATATTTCTAAAGTAGAATTCTCTGGAGTTTTTAAATTACTACTAAAGTATATACTTCCACCATTAACTGCAGAGTTATAATTAAATTTACAATTATTTATAACGAGTTTGGAGTTTCCACGATTATATGTAACTCCACCAGAACCAACATTACAACAATTACTTACGTCTCCTTTACTGGTTTTATAAGTAACACAAAAGTCTACAGAATTTATTGCAGTGTTATTATAGAAATTAGAATTATTTAAATTACAGTTTCCTTCATTGTATATTACTCCACCTTCAGTAGCAGAGTTATTGTAGAATGTAGAATTGTAAATTTTTAAGTTTCCATAATTTCTAATTGCTCCACCTTTATGGGCAAGATTGTTTTTAAAAGTACTATTAATTATGTTTAAATCACCATAATTAGTGCTTACACCACCAAATCCTGATACTTCAGTTTTATTAGCATTAATTGCCGTATTATTAATAAATTTTGAATCTATAATATTTAATATTCCATTATTAAAGAATACCGTACCATTTATGGAGTTTCCATTTGTAAAGACTAATTTTTTAATGGTTAAATTTGTATTATTGTTTATTGTAAATAATCTATGTCTATTGAGATTGATTATTACTTTATCTTTATTTATTGCTGATATTGTAATATTTTTACTTATTAGAATATCATTTTCAAAGTAATCTCCATCTTCTAAGTAAATAAATCCATTATTGAATGATTTACTTATTGCATATTTCAGTGTTCTATAAGGGTTTTCTTTAGTTCCATTTCCGTATTCGTCGCTTCCTTTAGTTGAAATATAAATTTCACAAGGAATATTCTCATAAACTCTAGAATCTTTAAAGTAAACTGCAGCATTTGCAGTTTTTGTATTATTATCGCTTACTAAATAATTATATATTATGTATGTGTCATTAGATTTTGAATCAATGTATATACAATAATCGTTTTTTGAATTTAATGATTCAATGTGGTTATTTCTAATTATTGTGGAATTTATATTAATACAGTATATTCCAGTTTGATTTGAATTGTTTTCATTTAATGAGTTTATTATAATTATATTGTTATTGTTTATTGTTTCATTGTTTGTATTGTTTTCGAAGTATGCAGAACCATTATTTGTTATTATTTTAATGGCATTTGAATTAGTTACTGTATTATTTGAATTTAATGATTCAATCAGTTTACTTATGCTTGTATTAACTAATATATTGTTGTTTAATATTTTAGTAGAATTTGAGTTTTCATTTTTTATTAAAATTAATAGTCCTGTATTATTTCCATTGATATTATTGTTTTTGAATTCAGTATTTTCACTATCTATTATATCAATAAATTTAGTGTCTGAGTTTTCATTTATGATAACATCATTGCCGTATAAATTATTGTTTGTTCCTGAATTGACTATTATAATGCTTGAATTTCTTGTATTATTGATTCTGAAAATATTGTTGTTAATTCTAATATTTTCAGTATTATTTAAAACAATTTTAAGTTCATTCGCTGTATTGAAAACAATATTTGATATTGTTGAATTAGAGCTTCCTTTATTAAATGTAATTATTGAAGATATAATTGAATCTGAATCATAAGAACTGACGTTTAATGGAATATCGATTGTAAATGATTTAACTGTTGTTAAATTTTTAAATAATATCGTATCTCCTTTTTTAATAGAAGAATTTAATTTTCCATTATTTTTATTCGTGAAATAATTTAAGAAATTATAATCTCCAATTACATAAGTATTGTTTTCTATATTGATTTTTACACCGTATTTATAGAAATTTATAATATTTCTACTATCGGTTTCAATGGTATTTTTACTTATGTCTATTCTATTTGAACTATGTGAAAGATTTATTATTCCATTGTTGTTTTTGTTATTTCCAAATCCTGTAAGGGTATTTTCTCTAATCTTAATATTTGATCCATTAACTATTTGGATGCTAATAAAATCATATGAATTTGAATAAATTTTATTTTTATAGATTAAAGATTTACTAATATTATTTAATATAATCGGATATGATCTATTATTCGAATTAATGATTACACTATTTGAATCAATAGTTAGATTATTGGTGTTACTATTTCCATTTAGATATATTCCATAACTTTTATCATTTGATAAAATATTAATGTAATTTCCAGATATTTGGCTATTATTCAGTGAATCTGTTTTAATACCTTCTCCAGATTCTGCTTTTATGACAATATTGTTTTTATTTATTAATATTGAACTTATATCCTTATTTGAAATATTAATTCCATTTCCAGAGTCTAAAGTTTCAATGTAAATATTGTTATTATTAATATTGTTATCTCTTGAATTGTCTATTAGAATTCCATTAACTACTTTATTCGTTTTATTTGAATTAATTAATGTAATATTGTTTCCTGCAATTTCAATATTTGATGTATTGTTTAAACTTATTGCTTGATTTTTGTCTAAATTATAAATATTTAAATCTTTAATGACAGTTCCATCAGAGCCTTTAATTAAACTTATCTTAACATTTAATAAGAAATTATTATTATGATTACTCATTAAATACATCGGTGTATCAATTATAATCTTTTTATTTGTTAAAATACCTAAAATTATGACTTTATTTGCACCTTCTTTAAAACTGTAATTTAAATATCCTTCTTTTGTAAAGAATTTATAGAAATTGCTGTCATTGATTGTAATTGCTGTTGGATCTGTTAATATGCCGTTTATTATATTATCAAAGAGACTATCACTTTTCTTATCGGTTATATTTCTATTAATACCAAGGCTTGCATTGGTATCAATTATATTGTTTCCAATAATGGTATGATAGACTAAACCATTTATATAAATACCTTCATGGTCTGATTTTATTCTGTTTCCTGTTATATTATTATTTTTAATTCTAGCATTTCTTGTGTTTGCATTAATACCATATGCATTTGATTCAATAATATTATTTAAAATTCTATTTGATGAACCATTAAAGTAAATACCAGAATCTATTGTAGAAAGTACTGTATTATTAAGTATGGTATTGTTATTGTTGTTAATACTTATTCCAATACCGTAAGTTTTCATTGTAAGTTTATTATTATAGGAAGTGGTATTTGTAGAATAAATTCCTATTCCATAATATGAACCATTATTAAAATATAAATCGTTATTAGAAATACTTACATTATCTCCAATAGTTTTTATACCACCGCTTATATCCTGATAAGCAATTAAACTATTGTCTGTAATTAAAATATTTTTTCCATGATTAATAATACCAGATTCAGTTAGATTAATCATTTTATTTCCAATAATTGTAATATTTTCTCCATCAATATTAATGGCATCAGATACATGCTCTATTGTGTTGTTAATTACAGTGGTATTATTATGATACCCATAAACTATTTGCATACCATAAGACATTTGTGATGGAATCTCAGTATATAAATAGTTATTGGAGATATATGTTCCAATACAAACATCATTTGCTCCTGCCCATCCTAAATGGTTCAAATAAATAAGATTTGACTGTATTGCAGTTAAATTATTATATGAAATATTATTATAATTTGATAAATCCATCACTAGGCAACTTGTATCTTCTCTTATAGAATTTCCAGTATGGAATGAATTATATATAATTTTGTCATAAGATGAATTGTAGGCATATAAAGCAAAACCGAATGAACATTTGGTCGAATCTATCGTATTAAATGAAATGATATTATTATCGGTATTATTTAAATAAATCCCATAGGGTATTATAAGTTTAAAACCATTTAAATCGACAATTGATTGATTATTTAAAATATTAATCTTGGTGATGGTTGAACCATCACTACCTTTTAATAGATATATTCCACCATTCCTAATGATATCATTAGGACTTGTACTTGTAATAAAAAGCCGTTTATTTATTTTAAATAATCTATTTGTGACATTTCCTATTTTTAGAATATCCCCATCATTAAAAAGATCTTCAGATAATATCTCACCAGTATACTTATTAAAATATTCTTCATAGTTGTCATTTGTAATAATCACTATCTTTCCTGGATAATTGGTGGTATTTGAATTTTTGAGGTTTTCGTTTCTATTGGGCTTCTTTTTTTCTATATTCTTTTTATAGTTTAGTTTGTTATTATCATTTAAGCTCATGTTATTGTCTTTAATCTCTAAAGATGAATGATTTTCTGTTTTATTTGATTTTATAATAGAATCATTAGCTATTTCTGTATGATTATTGGAACTTATGTGATTTAAGATTTCATTATTTGTATTCGATTCATTCACATCTGTTGCATTAATTGTATTAAGCGTAATTAATGTAATTAGAATAATTATCAGTAAGACATAATATTTCGAATACTTTCTTTTTATTTTTTCACCTCCTTCATTGCTTTTTAGTATAATCAAATTAAAACTTTATTTAAGTTTATTATTCAAGCATTTTTTTGTTAAACTTAATTTATTATGAATATTTAATTTTTAGAATATTTATTTTCAAAAATTTTTTATTAATCATAAATTTAATTTGATTATGTTTATTTATTAGATTTTTATTTATATTAAGTTTTTTTAATTATTCCTATAATTTTTATTTTTCAGATATCTCTAATTTTTATTATTTTAAAATTATTTTAATTTGTTTTTATTTATTATTTTAATTTTTTATTCACCTTTTATACTTTTTATTTTATTTGTTCTATTAATAGCCATTTTTAATTTTTAATTTTATTTAAAAAAATATTTATCTATTACAATTTTTTTAATTATTTTATTGAATTTTTAAATATTGTTTAAATATTTTTTATAGTTTTAATATTCTGATTATAGTAACTATTAAATAGTCTTTAATTTTTTTAAAGATTTTTTGATAAATTTATATATTCCTAACAATATACTAATATTATCAAATTTATTTTAGATTATTTAATGTATTTTTGATATTTTTTTAATTAAAGTCTCTTTTAGGTATTTATTAATAACTTAGTTTTATAATTAAATACTTGGTTTAAACTTTTTTTAAATAATTAAAGGATTATTTAATCTTTATTAAATTTGATATCTTGTCTAGATAAACTTATTGGATTTATCCATAATTTAAGATTGGCTATTCTAAATTGAAGTCTTTAGGACTAATTATTCTAAATTAAAATTTAGATATCTTAAATTTTTAAATAAATAGGTTTTTTAATAATTTAAAAGGAGGAAAAGAATATTAATAACAAGCGAATTTTCATATTGGCTTTTATGGTTTGTATTTTTTTAACGATTTCTGCTGTCAGTGCTGCAGATAATTTAAATTCTACCAACTATGGGGCTAATTCAAATTCTCAGGAAATTACTTCTGATTCTGGAAGTAATGTAAACATTTATGTTTCCCCTACTGGGGATGATTCTAACACTGGTAAAAGTAGTAGTAGTTCATTAAAAACTATTAATGCATCACTATCTAAAGTTAATGAATCAGACAATGCTATTATTTATCTTGGTGAAGGTACTTTTTCTGGTGATGGAAACAATATGATAGATATTAATCTTGCACATAATAACTATAATGGCTCTTTAACTTTTATAGGTGCAGGTTATAATAAAACTTTCATTGATGGAGAAAATCAGTATAAATTATTTACAATTTCTGCTGATTCTAGAGTAAACTTTATTAATCTTACTTTCATTAATGCTAAAGATAATACTGGTGGGGTAATGACTAATAAGGGTAATGTAAGCTTTGATGCTTGTATATTTGAAAACAATACTGCTACTTCACAAGGTGGTGTACTTTATACTGAAGGACTTTCCACCACTATTGTTAAGGATTCAGTATTCATAAATAATCACGCTTCTTATGATGGTGGAGTAGCTTATATGAGTGGAAATGCTAGTTTCATTAACTCTAAATTCATAAATTCATCTGTCAATTCAGGTAATTGGAATAATGGTGGTGCAATTGAACTTAATCAGGCTATCAATTTTGATTTAATTGCTTGTGAATTTTATAATTCAAGTGCAGCTAAAGGTGGAGTAGGATACCTTCTTGGTACTAATCAGAATAATGGAAGAGTTTCAGTTTTCAATATTAAAAATAATAAATTTGTAAATTGTACTGCAACAAGTACTGATGTTAATGGTGATGTTTTATACATCCTTAATGCTAAAACTGTTAATTTTAGTAATAACACTGTTAGTGAGCCAGGCAATAATGCACCATTCTATATTTATGAAGGTAGTACTGCAGAAAATCTTAATCTTGTATTTATGAATAATTCAACTGTAGATATCAATTCCCCAACATTCAATTTATACGCAAGTCTTGTTGATGATATGGGAAATAAAATTGCAGGGGGATTAGTATATTTCTATATTAATGATAAAAATGTAGCTTCCTCTGAATTAAAAAAAGGTGTTGCTTCTACTAGTGTTACTAATTTACTTGACAATGGAGTATATACTGTTTCTGGATACTATCAAAATGGGGATAATACTACAAATATCAAGACAGGTTCTATTAAATTCTATGTGAATAGGGATCCTATTGAGTTGTATGTTTCTCCTAGTGGAAATGATGAAACTGGTGATGGCTCTAAAGACAATCCATTTAAATCCTTGAAAAAAGCAATTAACACAGGATTTGAAAATCATGTTAATGTAATCATTAATCTTGCAGAAGGAACTTATGCTGCTGAAAATAATACCGGCATTTCTGTAAATAATATTGGCTTTTTAAAAATCAGGGGTAATGGATATAATAAAACTATCATTGATGGCAATGGCATCAAATCAAAATTTATCAGTTTTGGTACTTATGTTTCTGCCGATATTAGTAATATGAGTTTTATTAATGGAAACTATTATTCCGGACTTATTTCAAATCAATTCGATAGCGATGCATTTATTAACATGACTGACTGTATTTTTGAGAATATGTCTTATGCTTTATTTACCAGTAATGGTAATTTCGTAAATTGTACTTTTATTAATGCTTCAGCTATGGTAAGAAATAGTCTTATTAATAGTTCTAAATTCATTGGTTTTTCAGGTAGCAATCCTGCTTTAACTTTAATTACCTCTAATGTTTACAATACATTATTTGAAAATAATGCTGGAGGAGCAATTAAAGCATATCAAGGTATTCCAATGCATCATGGTGTTTCTTATATAATCGATAATTGTACTTTTGTTAATAACTCTGCGGAAAACGGGGGTGCAATTGGTTTTGAAACTAGTAGTATGACTTCTGGTGATAGGATTGCTATAATTAATGGTTGTACCTTTGTTAATAATTCTGCAGAATATGGTGGTGCTTTGGCTGTAGATTCCTCTATGAATATTACAGTAAGCAATAATAAGTTTATTAACAATACAGCAAAATATGGTGGCGCTCTTGTATTGGGTACTACTAAAGAACGTTTCGATTCTAATGGAAATATTACACTCAAAAATAATACTATGACTAATAATATGGCTAGTATTGAAGCTAATGAAATCTATGCTTTAAAATCTAATGTAAATGCTTATGTTAAATTCAATGATTTAACCGCTACTAAATTATCCGATAATTTATCTGCTATTGTCACTGATGATATGGGCAATAAAATCTCTGGTGGATACATTTCATACTATTTAAATGAGGCTTATGTAGGTAAATCTTCCCTTATCAATGGTAGTTCTTCTTTAATCTATGTTGGTTTTAGAAATGGAACTTATACCTTAAACGGTGATTACTCTTATGGTGTAAATAGATCCAATAACAAAAAAGGTACTGTTATTGTAAAAATTGAAAATATTGAAGACAATATACGTTTATATGTATCTCCAGATGGATCTGATGAAAATGGCGATGGTACCAAATCCAATCCATTTAAAACAATTCAACATGCATATGATTTTGGTACTGGTAAATCTACTAATATTTTCATCCAATTGCTTAATGGTACATTTGTTGGTTTAGGTAATGTAAATTTAAATATTTCTGGTAACATTAATGTAACTATTAATGGTGAAGGTGTAGATTCAACTATATTAAATGAAACACCACTTGATAATTTTGCTCAACCTTCAATTACAGTTACTCCAGGTAATCAAAGATTTGTGTTATCAAATTTAACCTTTACTGAAGGTGTAGCTAAGTATAATAAAAAGAATACTACTAACTATGCTGAAAACATTATTATTCCAAATGGCATCTCTGCATTATTTGAAAATGTTAAATTCACAAATAATCATGGTAATACTGGTGGAGTAGTATCCAATAATGGTGATTTAACTGTTATTAACTGTACTTTCTTTAATAATGGTGATTCATATATTGCTTCAACTATATTTAATAATAATACAGTAAACATTGTTAATTCTAAATTTATATTGAACCATGCGGCATTATCCACTATAACTAACAATGGTAACATGACTATTTTATCTTCAAGATTTGAAGATGATTTACGTTCCGGATTTATGAGCTTCTTCTATAGAATTAAAAATTCAGGATATGCAGAAGTCAATGATACTGAGTTTGTTATAACTGGTAAAAGTCAAAGTGAAATATTGGGTATCATTGGTAATAATACTGTCCAATATGGTAATACAAATAAGGCAGATGCTGATAATCCATTATGTTCTAACTGTTTATTTAACAATGGAACTATTATTTATGCAAATGATAGATTTGAAGATAATCCAGGTAAAGTCAAATATCATGGTGCAAAATCTGGTTGGATGCAAAGTTCACAATGGGGATCTCATGGTGAAGTTGTTCAAATAGATGGAAATAATACTGTTATTAACTCCACATTTGTCAATATCCAGGAATTAGATATTATCAATCCGAATAGTGTCATTATTGAAGGATGTGTATTTGATAATTTATCTAAAATGAAAACAACTTTAACTTTAACATCTGGTGCATATTCTAATTATTTAAATAATGTTAGCTTTGTAAATAATGTAGTTCTATTTAATGAAACAGTTTCAAATCCATTTTCAGTATCTGGTCAAAATAATGGTAACTTAAACTTTAATTGTAATTGGTGGGGAAATAATACCAAACCAAATTCCGATATTATTGATAATTGGTTAGTTCTAACATTAGACAATATTACTAATGGAAACCTTGGTCAAAACTTCACTTTCGGATTTAAAGTTTCTGATGGTGAAAACTTAAGTGATTACGATGGTAATTTACCTACAAGAACTTTCGAATTTGAGACAAATGATGGAGAAATTAATCCTGTAAGTGGTAATATTACAAACTCTCAAAATGCAGAATTTAGTTCTAAAACCACTGGTAATAAAACCTTAAACCTTACTGTTGATAATCAAGTATTAGTGTATAATACTACTGTATACAAAGCATCTGTTCTTAATATAGGTTCTATTGTAACTCTTGGAAACAGTGCTTTAATCACTTTAACTGATGCAGAAGGTAATCCAATATCAGGTGATATTATAGTTACTGTTAATGGTGTCGAATACCAAGTCAATGTTAAAGATGGTAAAGTGGAATTTACTCCAGACGAATTTACTAAAACTGGAAAATATAATGTGGTCCTACATTATGCTGGAAATGATGAGTATTTACCTTCTAATGTAGAAACCGATGTTTCTGTATTAAAACTCAGTAAAACTACAATCGATGTTGATGATAATGGAAATATTATTATTAAATTAACTGATGCAGAAGGTAATCCAATATCCAATGCTAGTGTTAAATCTTTAATTAATGACACAAACTCAAATACTTTCATTACAGATGATAATGGTGTTGCAAATATTACTAGTTTAACTGGTAAATTTAAATTCACTGCAATATTTAATGGTAACGATGAATTCTTAGGATCTAATGAATCTGATAATCTATTAATTATTCCTAAAACAAGAACTGCCACTAATATTGTTTCTAGTGATTTTAGTCAGACTGCTGTTGATTTTTATCATGGTGAGCGTGGTGGATATTTCACTGTAATTCTTAAGGATTCTGATGGTAATGTTTTAGCAAATAAACCTGTTAGTGTTGGTTTTAATGGTGTTGTTTATAATCTTGTGACTGGTGCTGATGGTGTTGCTCGTCTTCAGATTAATCTTGCTTGGTCTGGTATCTATACTTTTGCTGTTGCTTTTTTAGGTGATGATGAGTATAATGGTAGTTTTGTTGTTAATAAGATTACTGTTAGTCCTAAAATAACCAGTATTGCTGTTGGTGGTCTTAGTCCTGTTAAGGTTGGTGTTTATAGGACTTTGACTTTTGCTTTGAAAGGTACTAGTGCTTTGGATGGTAAGAAGTCTGTTAATGGTGTTGGTAAGCAGTTGGTTGTTACTGTTAATGGTAGGTCTTATAATTTGAGGACTGATCGTAATGGTAGGGTAAGTCTTAGGGTTAGGTTTGCTCGTGCTGGAACTTATACTGTTACTACTCGTTTTGCTGGTGATGGTACTTTTGCTGCTAGGTCTGTTAGTAGTAGGATTACTGTAAGAAGGTAATACTTTTTTGTAGTCAAATTTTAT
>JBJFGN010000050.1:0-56780 GCA_051892775.1 Methanobrevibacter sp.
AAAGAATAAATAAGTATTTTAAGAACTATTAGAAATAAATAGACAATAAAAAAAATTAAAAATTTATAAAATATTTAATTAAATCTTCAATAAAAATAGTAAATTAAATTTAAAATCAAAAATTAATAAAAAGAAAATAATTAATTATTCTCTTCTTTTAAACTTAATAAGTCGACTATTGCATTTTTAGTATTATCAATAATACTTTGTTCATCTAGAGATACTAATTTCCTATTTTCCATAAGAACATTACCATCACAAATCGTAGTGTCTACATTATCACCATTAACTGAATATACAATATTAGCACATAAAGAGTTTCCAAGAGGAGTGAAATTTGGACGATTAGTATCAACTAAAATAATATCTGCTCTTTTACCTACTTCAATAGATCCAATATCCTTATCTAATCCTAAAGCATGAGCACCATTAATAGTAGCCATTGAGACAGTTTCTTCAGCGGATAAGACTTTCGGATTTAAAGTTGAAACTTTTTGTAGTAAAGCAGCGAATTTCATCTCTTCAAATAAATCAAGATTATTATTACTTGATGCGCCATCAGTACCTAAGGATACACAAATACCATTATCTAATAATTTACCGACCGGTGCAACACCTGAAGCAAGTTTCATATTACTACAAGGATTATGGGAAACTTTAACATCATTTTCTTTAATTAACTTAATCTCATTATCAGACAACCATACACAATGAGCTGCTAAAACATCTGAAGATAATACTCCAAGTTCATCAAGATATTCAAATGGCCTTTTTCCCCTAAGTTCAAGACAGTCTTCAATCTCTTTTTTAGTTTCATTCATATGAATATGGATTCCAACACCATATTTATCTGCTTCTTTTCTTACTCTTTCAATTAATTCAGGAGAGGTAGTATAAACAGAATGAGGTCCAAACATAGTAGTTACTCTGCCATCAGCATAATTATTAAAATCTTTAATTAATTTAATATTAGATTTAAACTCATTTTCTCTTTTTTCAGCATCCCCAAAATCAATCATACCATAAGATAGAACTCCCCTAATACCAGAGTCTTTTACTGCACGAGCAACATCACCCATATAGAAGTACATATCAGTAAATGTTGTTGTACCAGATTTTATCATTTCTAATGCGCCTAACATTGCACCAGCATAAGAGTAATCACTATTTAAATTTGCTTCCATTGGCCAAATATAATCATTCAACCATGAATCCAATTCCAAATCATCTGCAAGGCTTCTAAATAATGTCATAGGTAAATGAGTATGAGTATTTATAAGACCAGGCATTATGATTTTACCTTCGGCATCAATAATTTTTTCTGCATTAGAATCTTCAATATTATCACTAATTTCAGAAATTTTATTATTCTCGACCAATACTGAAGATTTACTATATTCTACTTCCCCATTAAGTTTTGGATTTAAGATAGTTCCATTTTTAATTAAAATATTACTTGTTTCCATAAAATATCACAATAATTAATTATTAATAAGATATAAAAATATAATATATATAGTTATATTTTAATAATATTTAAAAAAAACTAAATTATATAAAAATTATAAATTTAATAGATGATATTTAGAGGAAATACTGATTTAAGATAATCAAAAAATTAATTATTAAAAGACATTCTAGGTAATATAAATGAAACTAAAAATAGCAATACCATCAAAAGGACGTATAAGTGATCCATCAATAGAAATACTTGAAAGATCAGGCTTAAAATTAAAGGATAGTACTAATAGAAAATTAATGTCAAAAACATTTAATCCAAATATAGATGTTATGTTTACACGTGCTAGTGATATTCCAACATTTGTAGAAGAAGGGATAGTGGATATGGGTATTACTGGTTATGATTTAATTAAAGAAAAAGATGCTAATATTGAAGAATTATTTGACTTAAACTTTGGACAAACAAAACTTGTACTTGCTAGTCCAGAAACATCTAATATTAATAGTGTTAATGATTTAACAAGCAACATGCGAGTTGCAACTGAATTTCCAAATTTAACAAAAAGATACCTTGAAAAGAATGGAATAAAAGACATAGAAATAGTCAAACTTGCAGGTTCAACTGAAATTGCACCATTAATTGGTATTGCAGATGCTATTACAGATTTAACAAGTACCGGTACTACACTTAAAACAAACCATCTTAAAATTGTAGATGTAATTCTTGAAAGTTCAATTAAATTAATAGCCAATAAAGATAGTCTTAAAGAAAAAGAAAGTCTTATTAATGCAGTTGAAACAGGAATAAAAGGAGTAATTAATGCTGGAAATAAAAAATTGCTTATTATGAATGTTAATAAAGATGATCTTAATAAAGTAAAAGATGTTATCCCCGCAATGAGTGGACCAACAGTATCTGAAATTTTATCTAAAGAGGATATGGTTGCAGTTCAAACAGTAGTAGATGAAGAGGTAGTATTCACATTGGTAAATAACTTAAGATTAGCTGGTGCAAAAGATATTCTTGTTGTACCGATTGAAAGAGTAATAAACTAGAATTAGCTGTTAAAGAAATAATATTTAAAATCCTGTTATTTAAATAAAATAATAATTTGAATATCTCAAGCATATCTAAAAATCAGAAAAAATCCCCATAATTAAAAACAACTTTTTTAAACATCTTTTTAAAGTCTGTTAAAAAATCATATAATTAAAACTATAAATTTTAATAGAAAATTAATTTTAAATACCTTAAGAGAGAGAATAATATGAAAACCCTAATTATTTATGATAAAATAAATAGTAGTGCAGAGAATCTATCAAAAGAAATACTAGATAATATTAATTGCGAATTTAAAAGAGCATTTCCTGTTGATAAAGCTAAAGATACATGTTTAATAAAATATGATTTTATAATATTAGGTGGATCCATTAAAAGAGGAAATATTCCTGGAAACTTAAGAAGATATGTTGAAAGAAACAGAAAAACATTAAAAGGTAAAAATTTTGCATTATTCATAATTTGCTATGATAGAGAAAAGGTAGATAAATACTTCTATAAATCATTTTCAAAAGAACTTGTTAGTGCTTCATATACCCAAGAATATTTCTTAGATAAAAATAATGCAGGAATATTTAATAATAAAAACAAAATGGATTCTGATGAAATTAAAAAATTAAATAAAGAACACGTAAATGAATTAATAAATGAAATAAATGAAATAAATGATAATTTCAAACATTCACACAACAACTAATCTAAAAATCAATTCCAATTAATTACAAGTTTATATAAAAAATTTATAGACTTAAATACTTCAAATATGAAAAAACTACCTTAAAAAACATCTAAAAATTAAATCTTAAATGAAAAAATTTTAATTACAATAATATACAAATAATTAAAACAATTCTAATATTTAGGTGATTACAATTTTTAATCTAAAAAATGTTATATCAATAAATGATTTTGAAAAGGAAGATATAAACTATATTTTAGATGAAGCAGCGAAACTTGAAAGTGTTGCTAAATCTCAAGTTAGTTCTAATTTATTAAATGGTAAGATACTTGGAATGATGTTTTTTGAACCATCTACACGAACCAGATTATCATTTGAAACCTCAATGAAAAGACTAGGTGGAGAATGTATAGGTTTCGATAATACCACATCATCATCCATTGTAAAAGGAGAAAGTATTGCAGATACTGCAAAAATGATTGAATCATACTCCGATGCACTTGTAATAAGACATGAACTTGAAGGAGTATCAAAATTCATATCAGAAATTGTGGATATACCCGTAATCAACGCCGGTGATGGTGCAGCCCAGCATCCAACACAAACATTACTTGATTTATATACTATGAAAAAAGAGTTTGGAGATATTGAAAACCTTAAAGTAGCACTTGTAGGTGATTTAAAATATGGCCGTACAGTACATTCACTTGCATATGCACTTGGATTATACAATGTTGAAATGACCTTTGTTGCACCAAAAGAACTTAGAATGCCTAGAGAAATTCTTGAAGATCTTAAAAAGAACAATATTAAGTTTACAGAAAATGAGAACCTTAATGAAGTTATTGATGATATAGATGTATTATATGATACAAGGATCCAAAAAGAAAGATTCCCAGATTTAGAGGAATATTTAAAAATTAAAGATGCATATCTTATTAATCATGATATGTTAAAAGGAAAGGATCTTATTGTAATGCATCCATTACCAAGGGTAAATGAGATTGCATATGATGTTGATAATACCAAACATAACAGGTATTTCCAACAAGCATTTAATGCTGTTCCTGTAAGAATGGCTATATTAAAAAATTTAATATTAAACAATCCCAAATTTCCAGAATAATATTTAATAAATTTTTTAGATTAAAAATTTTAGGTTTTATAAAATAACTATAAAACCACCATACCATTTTTAAAATCCAAATACTATCAGATTAAAGACAAATAAAAAGCTGTTTTTAATAAAAATATTGTCTAACACTTTAACTAAATTGAAAACTTGTTTTTAAAAATTTAACTTTATAAAATCCATTTATTAAAATATAATATATTCTAAAGTTAAAATTTCAAAGCCCAGATTTATATTAAATCTGAAATATTAAAAATATTAAAAATAGATAAAAAGATAAATGTAAAATAATTAAAATAATAATTAAAATAATTAAAAATAAATGTAAAACTTAATTTTTAATCTCACTTTCAACTAATTTTAATGCTTCATCAATTATTTGATCCATGTTGTAATACTTATACATACCTAAACGTCCACCAAAAATAAGATTTTCCTCATTTTCAGCAAGCTTTTGATATTTATCAAATAATTTATTATTTTTATCATTATTTACTGGATAATATGCCTCCATGCCCCTTTCCCAATTTTGAGGATATTCATGAGTAATAATTGTTTTAGGTGAATTGGAAGCTTCAAAATGTTTATGTTCAATAATCCGTGTAAACGGTGTTTCAGAATCAGTATAATTAATTACAGCGTTTCCTTGATAATTATCAATATCTAATGTTTCACTCTCAAATCTCAAACCACGATACTCTAATTCACCATAAGAGTAATCATAATATTGATCAATCATCCCTGTAAATAAAATTTTATCTGCAATATTTTCCCATTTTTCTCTATCATTGAAGAAATCTGTGTTTAATTTAACTTCAATACCCTCTAAAAGTTTCTCAATGATTTGGGTATATCCCCCTATAGGTATCCCCTGATATAAATCATTGAAATAATTATTATCATATGTTAAACGTACTGGTAAACGTTTAATAATAAATGATGGAAGTTCAGTGCATTTTTTACCCCATTGCTTTTCAGTATACCCTTTAATTAATTTTTCATAAATATCCTTACCTACTAAACTAATAGCTTGTTCTTCAAGGTTTTTAGGATTTTTAATACCTGCTTCCTTCTTCTGATTTTCAATGATTGAAATAGCTTCCTGTGGAGTTTTAATATTCCACATCTCATGAAAGGTATTCATATTAAATGGGAGATTATATAATTCCCCCTTATAGTTTGCAATAGGTGAATTTGTAAAACGATTGAATTTAGCATATTTATTAATATAATTCCATACTTTTTCATTACTTGTATGGAAAATATGCGCTCCATATTCATGTACATTAATTCCTTCCTTATTAGAAGTATAGACATTTCCACCAATATGATTTCTTTTTTCAATGACTAAACATTTATATCCATTATCTGTCATTTCACGTGCAAATACAGAACCAAAAAGTCCAGATCCAACAATTAAATAATCATAATCCATATAATCACTATAATAATCTTTACTTAATAATCTAAAACTATAACTTATTTCTATAAAAATAAGATATACTTAAATTCAATTATAATCTATTTATATAAAAATAATCTTAAATAAAAATTTATATTTTTAATAATATATAATTCACTTTTTTAGAAAAAGTTTATGCATTGTTGAAATCATTTAAACTTAGAGTAAGGATTAATTCTAAATCTTAAAAAAAGTATTTTTATATGTTTTAAATAGATAAAATACATTAAAGGGAATAAATTAAAATTTAGAAGAAATTAAGAATTTTAATATTAAATAGCTTAAAACAATAGAATATTAAAAAAGAATTAAAATGACAAAATATGTTTAAAAAGCTTAAATTTTTAAAAAGCAAGAATAAATTAAAAATAAAATAATAAAAACTAATTTAAAAATAATTGTTAATTTAAATTTATGAAATTTAAATTTAAAAATCTATTAAAAGAAAATAAAGGTTCAATTATAAGCATGTTTACTTTAGTACTAATATTATCACTTATTTTAATATTTATAATCTTTTTAACAAGCACATTATATATGGATAATGAGGAATCAAATATTTTAAATGATAAAAACTTTAAATACCATGTCGAAGATTATAAAAGAAACATTAATCCTGTAGGCTATGAAGTACTTAACGAAACAGTAAAAGACCATATAGATAGTAAAAAACCCTCAATTAATAGCAGAGAAGAAATTAAAACTAGATTAAATAATAAACTTAAAGACATTAACGAGGATTATTATAGGAATTATAAGATAAAAATAGATTCTAATGTTTTAAGTATAAGTAATGATGAAGACCCGTTTAACATTGATGTTAAGATTAAATTAGACTTTAAAAAGGACAATAATACTCATTCTACAATAAAAACTTATAAAATTTCAATAATTGGATTAGAAGATCCCTTACCATTTTTAAAACTTAAAAATTATACTGACTTTAGACATAACTCTACGAATTTTAATTATGAAAATTCCCTAAGTAATTATTTAATTAATAAGTCAATGGATGGTAGCCCTTATATAAACAGTAGTTCCCCAACAATTTTCAAAAAATGTCCTTACCAACCATATGAAATACATGGAAATAATTTAACTTATAATTGTATATTAAACAATTATTATCATGAAAGCCATGATGGTAGCTGCATATTCTGTAGATTAGAAAACAAGGGAGATTGTGATGATTATGGTCTTGAAACATTTATAGTATCACATAAGACTAATGAAAATACAAGTATAGCCTCTCCAGATCATGTAATATTTGGAGATAATCCATATAATGGAGATAAAATAATACTTAAAAATGACACAATCCTATTTTTAGATAATGGCCATAAAAAGAAGTATGGTCTTAATTAGACATCGAAAAGATAATAAATAGAAAAAGGTGAAAAAATCAAAATAAATAATTATGGAAGTATTTATTTAACTGATATTCTTCTTAGTATTGTAATTATAATTATTATAACATCAAGCATTTTTACAATTAGTTCTTTAACAATAAATAAAATAGATTCAAATATTGAGGATAATAAAATAAAAACATTATCTAACCAATTATTAGATACCCTAACAGAAACAGAGGGAAGTCCAGATAATTGGGAAGAACTTCCATATAATAAAAATTTCATATGTGGATTAAAATCTTCTAATAATAGCCAAATACATTTATTATCATATAACAAGATTCTAAAACTTAAAGAAAATTATAATATAATCACTGAAAATATGTTTAATAATGAAATTAAAAGTCATATAGAAATAAAACCACTAAATCCAGATTTAGAAACTATTGAAATTGGAGATAACCCCATTAGCAGTTCTAATATTTATTTAAATAGAAGATTCATATTAATTGATTATTATAGCAAATACCAAGTTAAAAATATATCAAAGAATAATATATGTAATAAGAATCATGGGTCTAATTTTATTTGTACAGAATTTAATCTAAATAAAAGCCTGAGTAATTATAATTATTATTTAATATCAGATAATGACATTAATTATTACCTAGATAATGGAATGAATATTACACCTAATAGAAAAACATATAATAAATATAGTTTACTTAATGATGATTTAATTAAGCTATCAAATACCACAATAATAATCCATATAAAGAAAGATAATGATTTTAATGGACTTATTATTGGAGTGCCAAAAGATTTTAATAAAGATTATTTAAAATACGAATATTTTACTTATGAAAAAGCGGAAATTATACTAAAAACATGGTACAACTAAAAATTTAAAGAGGAATAATAATTAGAATTTTTAAAATTAAAATAAAATCTAATGAATAAAAAAATAAATAGATTTAGATCTTATTTTAAAATAATAATATTTTCAAGAATAAAAAAATAAATTATAAATTAAATTTTTATATATAATAAACATCAATACTTGAATTTTCATATAAATTGGGATAATTTATTTTATTTATAATTTTATTATTAATATCATTTTCAATACCTAATGTAAATTTATTTAAGCCTTCAGATATTGAAACTCTTTTATTTAAATATTTATAATGTAAAATTCCCTTACTAATAAAATCACTGCCAATTTCTTTATCTAAAATAATTAAAAATTCAGTGCTAATATTATTAAAATAATCATGAAAATCATTATTTTCAATTGAAACATCATCAATTTCTGGATATTTCAATTTTAAATTACTAATATCAATAGATTTATCATTAAAAACTATATTTAATTTTTTATTAGAATAATCTATTTTATTATACAAATCAATAGATGCTTCAAGTTTTTTTAGTGAATCTAATTTGAAAATCACAGTAATATCATTTTTATCTTCAATATATGGATATCCAATAGTATCTAAAATCTGTTTAAATCTTTCAGTATATGTGTGATTTTTTAAAACATTATATAAATTATTCATACGCTTTTCTTCATATGAACCATTAATATCTGGTAATTTTTGAATATTATCAAAGAAAAATATGTTATCACCAAATAATCTTTCAACTGCTTTTGAATAATTACTAAGAATTAAAGTATTCGTTATTGCTAATTCATATATTCTTCTTGCAAACATAGTATTTGATTCTGTAACTATATTAAAATTTAAACCCCATTTCATTTTTTTATACAAGGAAGCTGTTTTTTCATATTCTATTGCAGGATGAACATATTTTTGATATTTTTCTGGATAAGCAAAAAGTTTCCTATAATAATTACGATCAAATATTATAAGATTGCCCCACTGTTCAATAATTTTATCAAAAATCATATTCATTAATTTTGTTCTTTCAGGATGGCTATCACCATAATATGTTCCTGCAAATACAGGATATTTGATAGTTTCCCTACTTAAATTTAAGGGATTGAATAATTTAGGTTGAGCAGCAAACATTAAAGAATAAACATTATTATGATTATAGTCTTTTTTATATGAATCTATAGATTCTTCAGAGGATGTAAAAATATAATCAAATTTAGAAGCAGTATCAGCAAAAGACCAATCATCTGTCCTATAATGAATCGGATCTTCTTTATTCCAAAATATACTAGGTATTTTATTATTTTTACAATAATTTAAAATTCTAAGTAGTTCTTTACGATTTTCACCATCAATGTTATAAAGTTTAATAACTTTATTAAACCAAGGTTCTTTATTTTCTTTTGTTCCAATACCTTGCCATGTAGATTCACAAAAAAATAAATCTGGTTGAAAAAACTTAAATTTTTCTTCCCAATCATTAGGATTAATTAAAATAGCTTCAAATTCATATTTAAATGAATCATAAGTAAATTGATCTGCAATAATTGCAACTTTAATTTTTTTTAAATTTTTAACTGGTTTATAATTAGAATTTATATTAAAATCATTTTTATTAGATATTTCCTTATTATTTCTATTTGAAAACAATTTATCTTTTAATAAAGCATATTTTCTCCAGATTTTATATGCTTTTGTAGATTTAAAATGTTGATTTTCCTTAAATAATTTATGATTTTCCTTTTTTAGATTTAAATTCTCATTATTTAAATAAAATTTATCATCATACAAAACCTTATTACTCTCTTTTAAAGAACTTAAACCATCCTCAAGTTCATAATTTTTATATTTTTCAATTAAATAATTATAATCTTCATCCATAATATCCCATTAATCTTTCTTAAATAATTCATCTAAAACTTTAACTTCCTATACTATTATTTTTAAATTAAAAAATAAATTATATATAAAATTTAAATTTAGTCAAAGTCAGCGATTAAATAAAATTAATTTTTAATGATTGAACTATACAAATATTGCAATTATTAAAAGTGAATAAGCAATTAATAAAGTATTTGAAAAGGCATCTGTAATACTTGTTGAAATTGGAATAACAATATTATCTGGATCAAGACCGTGTTTATAGGATAATATACATATTCCAAAGACTATTATCATCATTATTGGAATTAAAGTTAAACCTGCAAATACACTTATTAATATAAGTGGAATTAATCCAAACGTTTGAGTACCAATTATAAATGAACTTAAATCAGAAATAAAAGCTATAAATGGATATACAATAACTGCAAGTGATAATATTATTAATAAATTAACAATTGTGGTGTTAGTAAATTTAAACTCAGGTTCTATTAAACCAGAGTGTAGGCTTGAAGATAATCTTGCACCTAAAATACTTACTAAATTACCACTTTCACCAGATAGTAATGGTACTAATGTTAATATAGTTGGATTAGTTAAAAGTGTAGATTCACATGAATCCAATACAGTACCTGCATATATTCCTAAAAAGGAACATAAAAGTAAAGTCGGTGTTGATTCGAGTAATATTCTTTTAATGCCTTGATTTCTACTTACCTCATATACAAACATTATAATAATTAATAGTATTAAAACAGCGAAAACTAAATCTTTAAAGTATCCAACCCCTAGACCTTTTAAAATAAATAATGATAGAATAATTGCAGGTAAAGTAAATAAATCACCGAATGCTGCAACAAGTGGTGTTGTAACATTATCTGGATCCCATCCACCTTTATAACTTTTAAAGGATATACACATTGTAATTGGAAGCATTATTAAATTAGATATAATTCCTGCAAATACAGAAATTAATATAAAATCCATAAGATCAATACTTCTTAAATGGAATATCAAACACATTATTTTTGCAAAAATAGCTAAAAATACAGACAATACCATTGTAAGAACAAATGAAGATTTTAAGTTAGTAAATAAAACTTTAGATCTTTTAAACTCAGGATCAAGTACACCGATATGAAGGTTAGTGCTTAATCTAGATGCAAATGATCCAAAAATATTACCTCTCATTCCAATTGCACCTGGAATAAGAATTAATAAACCAGGGAATGCATTTAAAAAATAGGTCATGTTTCCAAGGATAATTCCAGCACACAAGTCACCTATAGCACATATAAATAAAGCAACTAAACTTTGTCTAAGTGTAGAACGGTTATTCCTTATAAAATTAGAAAATTTATTTAATATTATACTATTTTGGCTATTCATATTATCCCTGGAAATATTGATTTAATTTTAAAAAACGCTTTGTTGAAGAAAATAAATTAATTATGAGACAAGCTTCAACAAAGCTAATAAGTACAATCATTAATGAATAGTCAAAAATAATTTTTACTTATTAAAAAAGATTAATCATCATCAGATTCTTCTTCATCTAATGCATCTGACACATCATCAAATGACATTTCACCATGAGCTATTTGAACTAAAATATCTGAACCTGTTTCAGAACCTTTAGCAAGTAGTACATCATCTTCCAATATAACGGTATGTTTATCTGGACCATAAATCCATGAATCATGACGTCTAATAGCTATAACCCGCATACCAGTACGATTATTTAATAATAATTCACCTAATGTTTTATTACATAATTCTGATGTAGGATATACTTCAACACTAATAATCATTTCATCGGATTCTTCCATAACACGTTTAAAAACTGGATGTGGTTTAAAACCTTTAAGAATTAAATCTGCTAAATCTTTTGCAGCATTAGCAATTGATTCTGCAGCTTCTGCAATCTCAAGTAATGCTGTTAACCTTTCTGCATCTTCTTTAGAACGTGCAGCAAGTAGAGATTGAATTTTAATCTCATAATTTAAACTATTAATACGATTTTCCAATTTCAGCACTTCATGTGCCGCGTCTTTACTATTAAAAAGAACAGCAGAATATGATAAATCTACCATTAATTCTGACATGTTTTTCATTTCAATTAAAATATCTTTGATACTTGGCATTAAATCCCTTCAACATTTTAGAAATAAAAATTTAAACTTAAACTATTATATATAATTCATGATAAATAAATGTTAAAAAAATAGTAATATTTTAAACATTTGTATAAAAACTTAAAAAAGAAATTTTATTCCAATGATTTAACATTTAATTAAAAATTTTTAAATAATATTAATGTTTAAAATAATGGTTTTAATTAAAAATTTATAAAATTTTATTAAAAATATAGACAATTAAATTTTGAAATCTGACACAGCATCAAGAGACACTATATAAAAATGAATAAGATTAATTAATAGCTTTAAAATATAATTTAAGACTAATTTTGTCCTAAATTTAAAAATAAAAGCACATAATTATAAAATTTATTAATAAAATAAAAATATAAAAAAATAGAAAAAGAAGTAATTAATCTTTAGAATTATTTTTTAAGATACATTCCCTACGTAATTTTAATAATTCTTTCTTGTTTTTAAGTAAATCATTAGGCTCTTTTACAATATCATCAAATTTAGACTTGATACATTCAATATTTTCTTTTTTATGAACCCACATACAATCTTCACAACTCCAAACATTCTTGCCTTTAATCCATCTGCCACCAGTAGATTTATCACCACATGGATAAAATGGACAGAAACAGAAGTCACAGTGTTGACCTTCTTCATGACATGGATAATATCCACATTCAGTATTAGGTCCTTTTGGAGTTTTACCTTCAAAATATCTTTCATAGAAGTCTACAGCCAATGGGTTCAATCTTGATTTAATCACATATCCCCTAGGAGTTATCATATAACCTTCATCAAGATATGTCATTTTATTTCCAACAATTAATGTGGTTGACATGTTGATTTTCTCTTCATCAAGATCTTCAGCCTTTACAACAGATACTTTTGATGGATAAGTTTCACTATTTACAATACCTATTAGAGTATTTGGCCCTCTAATATCCAAAACCAAATCTTTAAATAATTTAAATGGCTCTTTCCTAGATTTACTAATAGGATTATAAATAGCTATAATTAGATTTGCCTTAAGAGAATATTCTAATTTAGTTTTAATCTCAGATAATGGAGTGAGTAAATCACTTAAACTAATTGCAGCAAAATCATGTAAAGGTGCACCGAGAAGAGATGCGGAATAGTTTAAAGCAGAAACCCCTGGATAAATATCAACTTCAATATTAGCATTATATTTACTTATAAGCTGGAAGAGGACATTTGCCATACCAAATACTCCAGGATCCCCAGAACTTACAATAGCCACATCATATCCATCAAGACTTTTAGATATAGCCATTTCAACCCTTTTAATTTCGTCTCCCATACCTTTTTTAATTACTTCTTTATCTTCAATAAGATCTGAAATAGAATCAATATATTTACTATATCCTACAATAACATCAGAATCTTGTATAGCTGATAAAGCCCCTAATGTCATATTCTCCCTATTCTGGCCTAAGCCAATCACATTTATCATATTATCACTTATTGACTTGTATTGCTATTGTTTGTTGTGTTAGTTGATGTGTTTTCTGAAGCAGAATTATATATTTTCAAGATAGAATTTATCTTAACTGAGTCAATATTAACTTTAAATTCTCCTTCACTTGTCATGTTTGCTGTAGCGGTAGCTAATATTTTATAATCTGGTTTTGCACTAATTACAATAGATGAACTTGAACTAGATGAAGATGATGAATATCCATAAGCAGTGATATTTAACTTAATTTGATCATTATCTTTTGAGTCATATGTTCCAATACTTAAATTATCATAATCAATTCCATCAACACCAGTTTCATTCTGCAGTTTTGTAGCTAAATCTTGTTTATTTGAAACGTTAAGTGGTGTAGGATCCTGAATAACTACATTGTTTAAATTGTCAGATGAAAAAATACCATTTATAGTATCGATTTGCAAATCCATTAATCCTTTAACATCAGGAACCTGAGAGGTTACAATAGTATAAGAACTTAATAAACCAGCTTCAAAAAATCCTATAAATAAAACAATGATTAATATTGCTTTTAACACCTTATGCATTTTATCACTTACTTTATATAAATAAAAATAAAATTTTACTAAATATAAAATTTAATAATTTATCATTTTAAATCTTTAATTAAAGTAATATAAAAATATAACTAAATATAAAAGAATTATACTATTAACATATAATAAAAGAAAATTTTAAAAAATAGTTAAAATATAAATTAAAACATTTAATTTTAAATTATAAACTATTTGAAAATATTTTAAATTTAATATAATATCAATTAAATTTAAAATCTAATTAATATAATCAAATTAAACTCCTAAATAACTTATATTTTCAAGCTAAAGATTATTTAAAAAAAAATAATAAAAAGGATTATTTATGACATCAGATATTTTACTTAAATTTGCAAAAAAAGGAATAAATCTATCTCCAAATGCATATAAAATGATTATAAATTCAGAAGATCCTAAAAATCTTACATCATCACTTATCATTAAACTGAAAAGTAGAGAATTTACAAAAGATGATTTAGTATCTGTAAGTGAAGAGATTATTGATGGATTTGTAAATGGAAAAAACGAAATTAAGGATAATCCAAGTAAACCAGACATTATTTCTGATAGTTTAAGTACAGATAAAAACAAAGAGAATACTGACAATATAGACAATGAAATAAATAATCAAACCATTGAAAACTTAAATAATCTAAAAAAAGACAGAAACCAAGTAGATGAAAATAAATCTAGAGTCAATAAATTAGAATATAATGATGAAGAAGAAAAGGAATTTGATGCATCTGAAATAAGGGCAAATCCTGGAACTGACGTGGAAACAGAAAAGGTAGCGGATATTAAAATAGAAAAAAATGACCATAATATTTGTAGAAGAAATATGGAAGAGACCCATATAAACTATGATTTTAAAATTCTTCAGGATACAAGTAACAAATCATATACCAGTGGAGAAATAAGTAACCTTATAAGTTACTTCCAAAGTAGATTTGAAAAAGAAGAAAAGATATTATCACATAGACCTGAACTAAAAGTTCATGATAAAATCGAGGATATACGTGACGATCAGACAGAACTTGCATTAATTGTAATGGTTAATGATATTAGAATAACTAAAAATGGCCATATCCTAATTGAATTCGAAGATGAAACAGGACAAATTTCTATTTTATTTAGTAAAGATAATACTGAACTTTTCCAAGAAGCACAAAAAATTGTAAGAGATGAAGTTGTAGGTATTATTGCTACAAAAAATGGATCTCTTGCAATTGCTAACCAAATAATACATCCAGGAGTTCCAAGAATAGCTAGAAAAGAGATGGACTTCGGTATTGTTTTCTTATCTGATGTTCACATTGGAAGTAAAACTTTCCTCCCAGATGCATTTGAAAAATTCATCATGTGGTTAAACTGTGAATATGGTAATGAAGAACAAATAAACATAGCAAAAGATGTTAAATATCTAATTATTGGTGGAGATATCGTTGATGGGATTGGTGTTTATCCAAATCAGGAGAAAGAGCTTGAAATTAAAGATATTACCCAACAATACAATAAAGCGGCAAGCTATCTTGGTCAAATAAGAAGCGACATTAAAATAATCATCACTCCAGGAAACCACGATGCATCTAGAGTAGCAGAACCACAACCTGCAGTACCTGAAAAATATGCTAAAGCATTATATGAATTAAATAATGTTGAATTCATTAGTAATCCTGGATATGTATCACTTGATGGAATAAAAGTCTTAATATACCATGGCCGTAGTTTCGATGATATGGCAATGACAGTCAAAGGATTTTCACATGAAAGAAACGATATATTAATGGAGGAACTCCTTAAAAAAAGACATCTTGCACCAATATATGGTGAAAGAACACCGCTCGCTTCAGAACTTGAAGACTATTTAGTTATTGAAGATGTACCTGACGTATTCCATACTGGACATGTTCACATTAACACGCATAGAATGTTTAATGGTATACACTTAATAAATTCAGGTACATTCCAGACACAGACAGAGTTCCAGAAAATTAAAAATATTGTACCTACACCTGCAGAGGTGCCTGTTCTTGACAAAGGCGTATATAAACAGCTGAAATTTATATAAAAATTTAAATTTAAAACAAAATTTTCTCTAAGAAATAATAAAACTCTTAAAATAAACTAGTATTTTAAAGAGGATTTAACTTAAAAAATTTAAATTCAATCTATTTATTATAAATTATAAATTTTAATTTAAAATTATTTCTAAACTAGAAAAAACAATACCCTAATGATTTTAAGTATAAATCATGAAATGATATTTATTTAAAAAATTTAAATAGATAAATTCTAAAGTAAAAATCAAACTAAAATTTTAATATAATTAAAAATATATAAAATTGTATATTACTTTCATGATTTTATATATAAATTACTAATAAAAATTAAAATTTTATATACAATAAATATAAAAATGATAATAATACTATATTATTTATTAAATAAAATACAAAATTATATCAAAAATAAATGGGGATTTGAAAAAAATGGAAAAAATAAAAAAAGAAATCGTACAATACTCTAGGATGTTATTTGAAAGAGGTTTAGTTTCTGGTAAAGCAGGAAACATAAGTACCAAATTCACTGAAGACAACAATGAATATATTGCTATTACTCCTACTTTACAATCATTAGGAAATTTAAATCCAGAAGACATCTCAATAGTAGATACTGAAGGTAATCCTATAAATGAAAATAAACCATCCTCTGAGGTTCATATGCACTGTGCTATTTATAAATCACGTTATGATATAAAAAGCATTGTTCATACACATTCTCCTTTTGCAACAGGTTTTGCTCATTCTGATAAAAAAATCAAAAGATACGAAGGTTTTGGATCTATTAAAATTCCATATATTGATGAAATTGAATATATAAAACCAGGAACAAAAAAATTAGCTGAAACTGCTGGTAAAACTTTCGGTGAAAACAAAAAAAGGGATGTAATATTATTAAGGCATCATGGTATTATTGCAACTGGCAAAAATCTCTTTGAAGCCGAATCACTTGCTGAATTTATTGAAGACTCTGCTAAAACACAATTTATAAGTGAAATGCTCAAATCAATTTAATAAAAACATATATTAAAATTTTAATAATTTTAACTTATTAATTAATAAAACTTTTTATTAAAATAACTAAATAAGTTAAAAATATTTATTAAAATTTTATCCTATTCACACTAAATTATTAAAAATCTCATATTAATGTTAAATTCCAATAATTTTAAGCATTAAAAATTTAATTTTAATTTAAAATGTTTAGAAACTTTTTTTAAAAAACAGTGAAAATAGATAAGTTTATTATTAATTAAATAAATACCAATAAATTTAATAATAAAATTTAACATAAATTAATATAGTTTTTTTAATTTAAATTTTTTAGATTAATATTTAGGAGTGATAATATGTCAAACCCAACATTTGATGAAGTATCTGAAATTTTAAAATATATTATGGAAAACAATACTGTACCACGAAACATTAGAAGAGCAGCTGAAGAATCCAATGATATTTTAAATAATGAAGAAGAAGATGAAACAGTTAGAGCAAGTTCTGTTATTGTGATATTAGATGACATTAGTAATGATCCAAATATTCCAGTGAATGCTAGAACTTTAATCTGGGAAATCTTAAGTAAATTAGAAGCAATTAAATTTAATTAAATTAAATCTTTTTTTATTTATTTTATTTATTAAAATCTGTTTTCGACTAATTCTATGAAGAAATTTAATTTATATATTACCAATAAAAAATAATCTTATATTTTAAATCTAATAATTGAAATTCAAAAGTATACTAGATAAAGAGATGTACTTCAAGTGTAAAAATATTATAGAGAAGTATTTCAAGTGTAATATTTACTATAGTAATAACCTATTTTAGAAAATCATTGACTAAACATCGAATAATTATAAAAAATAGCTTATTTTAATTTTTTTTATAAATAACAATTTAATCAATTAATTTAATTATCTTAGTTCAATTATTAAACATTAATCATCGGAAATAGCCACTGCAACAGTAACTCCGTCAATTGCTATTTTTTTATGTATTAATCTAGCATTAGGTCCAGCAGATATCATTGCACATTGCTCACAAACACCATCTATACCAAACTTACCATATACAAATTCAGATTTAGAACAATCTTCATTGTGAAAATTACGTACTTCGTCTATATCAATGATTTCAAGTTTTTTATTTAATTCTGTGCAAGCCTGAATAATGCCAGGTTCATCCTTTTTAATTGAAATTGTAGCAATACTATTGATTCTACTAATAGGTATATTTAAATTATTAACTGCTTCCTCAATAGCAATAAGAATATTGTTTTTTGTTTTACCACGTCTTGAACCAATGCCAACAACTAATTTCTTTTCATATAAGTCTATAGAATACTCATTATCATCTTTAACAAATTTAAAATTAATCTTAGATAAATCACTTAATCTTTTATCAGGAAGTTTATTAAATGTACTGTTTGAAAAATATTTTGTAAAAAAACTTAAATCTTTATCAGATGAAATTTGAAGTGGAACATCATCCAGTATTGCTTTATTAAATGGTAAAATCTTTTTAATATCATTTATTTTATAAAAATTTCTATAAGCAATGGAATCTATACCATATTTAAAATTAACATCAGTAGATGTTGATATTACAGGATGAGAATTAATTAATTTAGCGATTCTGGAACATAACTGATTTCCACCGCCAAGATGACCAGAAAGTAAACTTACAACATAATTTCCCTTTTCATCAATTCCTAAAACAGCAGGATCTTTATCTTTACTTTGAATAAGTGGGGCAATCATCCTGATTATAATACCAGTTGCCATGATTGCAACTACACCATCATAATTATTAAATGCATAAGTTATATTCTTTTTTACATTTTTATGAAAAATATCACACTTAATTATTGTTGGATTTTTTAATAATTTTTCCTGAATTTCAAGGGCAAGGGTTTTTGCAGGTTCTGTTATTGATAAAATGGCAATTTTCATAATAATCATCTAAATAAGAATTATAAACATAAAAAATAAAATTTAAAAAATATTAAATTTTCAATAATATTGATATTTAATAATATTTATTTTAATATAATTAAATTTTTAGAAAAAAATAAAAAATAATTATAAAAAAAGCTTATTAAATTCATTGAAAAAACAGTATAAAATTCACCCTAAATCTAGAAATAAATAAAATATTTTAGAATCATATATGTATTGTTTAAAAGTAAATAGTTTCTATGAAACTGAAAATAAAATAATTTTTTTATAATACAAGAAGTATTATAAATAAAATAATAAACTGAATTAAAATAAATAAAAATATTGTCCATCTAGATAGGTTATAAGCCCTTCTTATATCAAATGAATCTATTAACTTTAATGGATCTCCAAGAATATAATTATCTTTTTTAATAAGTTGAATACCAAGTGCCCCTGCACAAGTTGCCATAGTATAACCAGAATTCGGACTTTCACATTTTCTTGCATCTCTTCTTAGAATATATAGTGCATTTTTATAATCCATTCCTATAATTCTACTTGCAATAACCATTAACAATCCAGCGATTCTTGCAGGAATAAAGTTTAAAATATCATCAAATATTGCTGGGAAAAATCCGATTTTTCTTAATTCTTCTGTTTTATACCCAAGCATTGCGTCTTCAGTATTAATAATCCTATAAATAAATGCAATCATTACACAAACAAATATTAAATGAAATGTTAAATTGTTTGCAGGAATTCCCCCATTATTAAATAGGAATAAACTTACGTTATTCACTACAAATGAGTTATTAAACAGATGGTGATAATAATTTATTATTATAATGAGAAAACCGAAAATGAAATAATAAAACAATGGACTTATTACTGAATCAGTTACATTTTCAGTTAATGACTCAATTGTTGCAGATATAATATAACTTTTTGATAAACCTTGTGTAGGCCTACTTACTAAATATGAAACCTCAGTTCTTGCTTGTTCAAATTCATTGTTTTCTAGTTTAATGCGAATATTTTCAGCACTATTTAATAGTAACTTAATAGAAAACGCTGAAGAGAAAAATAAACCTAATATAAATACAAATAATATTATTGGTAAATGTATGAAAATATTATATCCAATTTCACTAATTACAAGAAATATAACTGTAACAAAGATAGTTAATAATAATCCTGAAAAATATGTATTAAACTTAATAAATAGGTTCTTAAAGAAATCTATTAATTTACCAATTAAAACAACAGCATGTAAATTATTTGGAAGTTCTCCAATTATAGTATCAGTAAATAATGCAATTATGAAAACTGCAAAAAATAGGAATATACATACTCTAAAATTATTTAATAAAATATTCGGCATCATTATGTTTTATTTTTGTTAAATATTAATATATAAATATTGTTTAAGTTTTTAAAAATTTTAATAAATATTTGATAAAAAATGTTTTTATTAAATAGAATAATATACTCCATTTTAAGTTCAAATCAATATAATATTTATATTAATAAACAAAAAATATAGAATAAATATAAAAATAAACACTTTATTTTTAAGAAAACAAAAAGTAGATAAAATGATAAATAAGGATGAAATTTTAAATTGGTTAAACGAAGAAGGATTATTGAAACAGGAAATTCAAGATGAAAGTGCAAATTTTCATTTCATTGTAAATTATCCACAAGATCACATGATGGATTTGATATCACCTAAAGGAAAAGAGGATATGATTCTTATTGGATGTGCAACAGAGATAGCTGAAGAGCAAAAGAATTTAATAAAGAAAGCACCTATACAAGTAAATGAAAATTTTATTTGGGCCATTAGATTTAATCTAAATCAATTTTTAGTTGATTTTGAACTAGAACATCCAAATAGTCAACTTGAAAAATTCTTAATAACCGAAGAAATATTTGAAGATGGATTAAGTAAAAATGAACTTATACACACATTTAAAAGAATATATAAAGCTAAACTTCAATGTTTATGGCTACTTGAAAAAACATTTGGACAAAAAACAATTAATGTAGATCATTTATAATATTATAAAATTTTAATTTAATTTGTTATCTATATTACCTTTTAAATGATTTAATTAATTATTTTAAATAAAACAATCTATTAAATATTTTATTTAATAATTAAATATATTTTTTATTAAAATTAATAAAAATAAAACTTTATTTCTGTTTTTCATTGAAAAAAATTTTCAATTTATATACAATTTTTTTTATTTTATAGAGAGTGAGAGATACATTTCAACTGTAAGTATTTTTGGTATATTATAGAACTGAAGAGGTATATTTCAACTGTAAAAAATATATTATTTTAACATCACATATCACTCATTTTTGATTTTTAAAAATTTTTTAATTTTATTGAAAAAATTTACACTTGAAATATATCTCTTGAAAAAATTGTTTTTTATAATATGTTTATACTTGAAATTCACCTCTCACACTCTAAAAGTTTTTCCATAGAAAGGTTTATAAAAATATAATTCAATATATTATTACACTTGAACTTATACTATGATTTGTCTATATTTTTACACTTGAAATATATGTCTAATTATCTGTATAATTCAGTTTTTTATTATTTAATAATTATTATAATATTTTTTTAATTTTATAATTTTATTTTTAATTTTTAAATTAATATACTGGGATATATTGATTTAATTATTTTTTAAGGCATTTTTTATAAAAAAAATTATAGGTGGTTTTTATATGGGAAATATTTTTGATGATTTAAAGCCAGATGATTCTGTTTTTAAAAATAAGGAATCATTAGATCATCGTTTTTTACCTGATAATTTACCTCATAGGGATGAACAGATTAAATTAATAGCTAAACATTGGATTGAAGCATTAGATAATGTAACTCCATCTGATTTAACAATATATGGTAAAACAGGTACAGGTAAAACTGCAGCAGCAAAATTCGCTCAAGAACAATTAATCGAGGCTGCTAATAACAAAGGCATTTATATTCAAGTGGAATATGTTAGATGTACAGATTATACTACAGAATATCAGGTTATTGCTCATTTATGTAGATGTTTAGGTAGGGATGTTCCATATCGTGGTTGGACTAAGGGAGAAATTATTAATACATTTCGTAATATTATAAAACAGCCTGTTGGTGGCCAACATCTAATTCTTATTGTTATTTTAGATGAAATCGATATTCTTCTTGAAAAAGATGGTGATGGTTTATTATATACTTTAACTAGAACTGATAATGTAAGTATTTTATCAATTAGTAATTATCTTGACTTTAAAAAATTCATTAAACCAAGGGCAATGAGTAGTTTAAGGGATAAAGAAGTTGTATTTCCACCATATCGTGCTGATCAATTAGCAGATATATTAAGAGAAAGATCAAAATTATCATTTAAAGAAAATGTACTTAAAGAGGATGTAATACCATTATGTTCTGCAATGGCTGCAAAAGAAGAAGGTGATGCAAGATATGCCCTTGATTTACTTAGAACAGCTGGTGAGATTGCAGATGAGAAAGAATCTAATGAAGTTATTGGTGATTATGTAATTGCTGCTAAAAATAGAATTGAACATAATAAAGTTACTGATGTTATTTTAACATTACCTACACAGCAACAAAGAGTACTTGAAGCTATTTTAAAATTAACACAAGAAAAAGAAGAAATAACTTCAGGAAAATTGTATGAAACATATAAAGAAGTTTCAAAAGGGGATTCTGTAACTTATAGAAGAATATTTGATTTTATTAATGAACTTGAAATGTTAGGTATTATTTCAACAAATACTATTTCTCGTGGTAGGGGAAAGGGTAGAACTAATATTATAACACTTCAATGTGATGCAAACTTACTTGAAAAAACGTTATATTCAATTTAAATTTAATTTTATCTTTTTTTTAAAAATTTAAAATTAATTTAAAAAAATATAAACTTTGATTATTCTCTTTTTGATTTAATAAATAAAATATTTTTAATTATTTAATATCTTCTTTTAATATTCTATTATCCTTATTAAATACAATAGCTTTAGATATAAAATAAATTTTTTTATTTAAAATGTGTTTAACATAATTATAAAAGTTTTTAGAGTTAATGGAATTTATTTCATGGTTTATTCTAATTGAATTATTATATACTTCTCTTTTAATGTAAATACAGAAAAATTGTGCAAAATTCAATTCTAAATACTCCCCATCATAGAATAATGGCATATTAATGTTATTTTTAAAATGGTTTGATACAATTATATCACAACTTCTTCTGGTATCTAAATATGGAACATGGATTTTATATTGTTTATCTCCTTTTAATGCTATTTTCCTTGTCACTAAAACTCCAGAATCTTCAAGCTTATTTGAATATTCTGCTAATGATTCAATAACCCCTTTAGTAAGTATAGCATCATTCTTAAGAAATATTATATCCTTATTGTTTTTGAATGAATCAATTATTTTATTTATTCCAGTTAAGTCATCATATTTTATATTTTCATTAAAAAATTTAATTAATTTTTTATCCTCTAATGAGTTTAAATAGTTTTTAATTTCTTCATTATCTCCATTATATATTACTGCAATATGGAGTTTTTCAAAGTCGTCATAGTCTAATATTGGTTCGAGACAATCCTCTATATTTCTTATTTCATTATCTGTAAAAATAATAATATTTATGTCTTCTTTTAGTTTAGGAAATTTATCTTTAAACTTATCTGTATAATCTATTTTTAAATGTTTATTATCAGTATTTATAATATACTTTTCATGAGGTTTGTAAAGCTTATTTAAATCATATTCAATATTATCACTTATTCTATTATGTGAGTTTTTCAAGTAATAATTTGAAAGAATAACTGGGATGGAATATATTTTAAAATCATTATCAACTATTTTTAATATGTAATCATAGTCATTTAATCTTTTTAATTCTTCTCTAAATCCACCAATTTTATTATAGATTTCTTTTTTGTGTGTAAAACAGTTTAAATCAATGTAATTACGATTATATAAAAGTGATTTGTTAAAACATCCATATCTTACTCTTTTAATTGGAGAAAAATAATTGTCTGCAATGTACTGTCCAGAATATAATGCTTTTGCATCTGGTAATTCAAGGTATGCCCCTACCATAGTTTTAAGATATTCTTTTTTCCATGTATTGTCTGAATCTAAGTAAAATATGTATTCTCCTTCAGCTAGTTCTAATCCATCATTACGTGATTTACAAACACCTTTATTTTCTTCATGTTCCATGAATTTAATTCTATCATCTTTATTAATCATGGATTCAATTAACTCAACTGTACCGTCTGTGCTTCCATCATCTATAATGATCAATTCAAAATTTTTATAGCTTTGTTTTAAGACAGAGTCAATTGCATGTTTAACAATGCCAATCCTATTATACACAGGCATTATAACTGAAACTAGTGGTTCGTCAATATCATTTAAATTGGATCTTAAATAACTGGCTATAGTATCCATAAATGAAAAACAATCTTTATCAATTTTTGTAAAAGGACTTTCTATTATTGGATTATAATAAGATCTTGCTAACATTCCATCAAAATCATGATATAGGGAATTTCTATTTAATTCCCATTTTAATTCTTTATTTTTAATAGCTAATTCTTCATATGAATCTTTGTAATATTTAAATTGATTACTTTGTGATAAAAGTTTTTCAGCAAATTTTTCTTTCATAAAAATTCACCTATTTAACATCCAATTTGATATAATGTAAATCCATATTTACTTAATTTTTTATTGTAGATATTTCTTCCATCAAATATTATTTTTTTATTTAACCTATTGTAGATTTCATCAAAATCAGGATTCCTAAACTCTTTCCATTCTGTTATTAAAATTAAAGAATCTGAATCATTTAAAACATCGTATTTATTATCAAAGAATTCTATAGAGTCAATATATTCACTGCCAACTGCTTTTTCAAATTCTTTCATTGCTTTAGGATCATATGCCTTGATCTTTCCACCTTTTTTGATGATTTCACGTGCAACAACAATAGATGTTGCTTCCCTTACGTCATCAGTTCCTGGTTTAAATGCAAGACCCCATACACTAAATTTAAGTCCAGATAAGTCATTACCAAAATGTTTAATAATTTTATTTACTAAGATTTTTTTCTGGTTTTTATTAACTTCTTCAACATCTGATAAGATTCTTGGATGATAACCATTAGATTCTGCAGTATTGATTAATGCTTGAACATCTTTTGGGAAGCAACTTCCACCATATCCACAACCAGCATAAATAAAATCATAACCAATACGTTTGTCACTACCAATACCTAGACGAATGTTTTTCACATCAGCGCCAACAGCTTCGCATATATTTGCAATTTCATTCATAAATGAGATTTTAGTTGCAAGCATTGCATTTGCAACATATTTGGTCATCTCTGAACTTTTAATATCCATTAAAATAAAACGGTCATGATTAAATACAAATGAAGAATATAATTCTTTTAATGTTTCAAATACCTCTGGTTTTTCTGCACCTAGAACCACTCTATCTGGATGTAGACAATCTTCAACAGCGGTACCTTCTTTTAAAAATTCTGGATTAGATGCAATATCAATTTTAACATTTGACTTGTTTTCATTTAATCTACTTTCAATAAGTTCTTTAACTTTAAATCCTGTTCCTACAGGCACTGTTGATTTAATAACAACTAAAGAGTCATGTTTAATATTGTCTGCAATATTTTCTGCAGCTTGAAAAATATAATCTAAGTTAGCACTACCATCTTTAGACATAGGAGTACCAACAGCAATAAATATGATATTTGTATTGTCTAATGCTTCTTTTAGATTTGTTGTAAAAATCAAGTCTCCTTTTTTTTGATTATCTTTTACAATAGTTTCCAGGTGGGGTTCATAGATAGGTAGTATATTGTTTTTAAGTCCTTCAATTTTTTCTTTAATAACATCTACACAATATACTTTATTTCCCATATTAGAAAAGCAAGCCCCAGTAACAAGACCAACATAACCAGTGCCTATTACAGTTATATTCATTTTATTATTCTCCATTGTTTTATTTAATATTATATATTTCAAAATAAATTTATAAATTTTTATTATTTAAATTTTTTAATTTTTTTTTAACATTTCTTATTGGTTTTGTAATTTTCCAACTATTAGATAATAAAATTTCATTATATTTTTTTTCTAAATTATTATATTTTTCTTTTATTTCTGTGTTTTTCTTATTTAATTTATTATTTTCTTGTTTTATTTTATTATTTTCTTTTTCTAATTTATTTTGGTTATTTTCTATTTCATTTATTTTTTCTTTTAAAATTTCTTTTTCGTTAATAAATAAACTATTTCTATTAAAAGGTAACCATTCAACATGTAATTTAATGGTTTCTCCATTTTTTACATTTTTTTTGTAAATATATGGTTTATCATGATATATTAATTTGTTTTTATTAATTATATTTTTATTATTAACTATAAACTTAGTATAATCAATATATATTGGAAAACGATTATTATTTTTATCCCTTTTGTCTGGACCTTTTAATTTTATATTTATTTTTCCATCACCAATACATTTAAATTTCAAATCTAAACTATTTTGGCTTGATTCAATAACATAACCTATTCCTTTTTTATCTTTAAACCAATTCGGCTCTTTTATATCTAAATTATCTTTTTCAATGAATTCAATATAGTTAATTTCATTTCCTAAATTTTTAATATCGATTCTTGCAGTATTATATGTTGATATTAAATCATTAATTTTAATTTTTTCATTTAATTCATTTTGAGAATTTGAAAAAATAATATTTTCAAATATATATTTATTTCTAAAATTTAAGTGTTCTATAATATCATTAAATCTATAATCATTAAGCATATTTGTAAAATCTTTTTTCATTTCATTAAAGAATAAATTTTTATATATTTTATTTATTTTTGTAAATCTTAAATACACTAGATTAATTTTTTTATTATATAAATTATTTTTATAAGTTTTAAAAAGATTATACTTAATAAATTTTTCTAAAACTAAATTATTAATTTTTATAGTGTCTATTAAATGTTTATTATTTGTATTTCCTGTAGATGAATCTGTGTGTCTTCTTCTAATATAAAGGTATTTATCATATATGTATATTCTTTTTGCATTAAATAGAACATCCCAGAATATTGGATTATCTTCAAAAATAAGCCCTTCTGGAAATTTAATATTTAAATTTTTGAAAAATTCAGCATTAATTAATTTATTAACTGGAGAAACTGGAATTTCAAAGATTAAATCATCTAGATCTTTATAATTAAATATTTTGCCTTTAAATTTTTCAAGAAGAGACATTTCATAATAATCTTCATTATACTTTTTCTTTGCATTCTCATTATATGAAGTTAATTTAAAGATTATAAAATCAAGGGATTTTTCTTCACAGAGAGTATAAGTTTCTTCTAAAGCAGTATCTTTTAAAATATCATCAGAATCCATGAAATAAATATATTTTCCATTTACATATTTTAATCCCAAGTTTCTTGCTGCACCTTGACCTTTATTTTTTTCAGAATATACTTTAATTCTACTATCTTTATTTGCATATTCATTTAATATTTCTAAAGAATTATCTGTAGATCCATCATTAATACATATAATTTCAATATCTTCTAATGTTTGATTAATAATACTATTTAGACATTCTTTAAGATAATTTTCAGTATTAAAAACGGGTATAATGACTGAAACCTTAACCAAATTTACACCACAATTAAGAATTAACTTTTATTTTAATTTAATTAAAATTTAATTTTATTCTTAAGATAAAATTTAACTTAATTTTCATTAATACAATGAATTTAAATTTTTGTTATTTAAAATTTTATAATATTATTATATATTGTATAATTTATAACTATATATTTGATGGATTTATAAATTTTTTAATATTTTTTTAAGTTTAGGTTAAATAAAAAATTTATGTTAAATTTTAAAATGAGTTTTAAAAATTTTATATTTTAAAGTTAAATGTATTTTTCATTTGTAAAAATATAATATTTAATTGAGTATAATATTAAACTTATTTTTTTGATAAGTTTTATATCTTATTATATTAAATATAAAATTAATATATATTATAAAAACTTAATTTTTAATTATTAATTTAAATTCTTTATATATACTTATTTTATTTTAGGTAGAGATAAACATGGTTAAAGTTTCAGTAGTAATTCCGGTATATAATGTTGAAGATTATTTGGGTGAATGTTTAGATAGTATTGTTAATCAGACTTTAGATGATATTGAAATTATATGTGTTAATGATGGATCTAAAGATAAATCATTAGAAATATTAAATGATTATGCAAATAATGATGATAGATTTACTATTATATCTCAAGAAAATGGGGGGCATGCTGTAGCAACTAATAGGGGCATGGAACTTGCAAAAGGTAAATATCTTTATTTGATGGATTCTGATGATATTTTAGATGTTACTGCACTTGAAAAAACATATAATCTTGCTGAAGAAAAAGAAGTTGATTTTGTAATATTTCAAGCAATTAATTATTACATGGATAAAGATGAATATGTTAAAGCTGAAAATTATAGTATGAATGCCTTAGCAGATTATGTGGGAGATAAAGTATTTAATTATAAAGATATCAAAGACTTTATTTTTGATATTGCAGTTACACCATGGTCTAAACTTTATAATAATGAATTTATTAAAAAATCAAAAGCTAAATTCCCTGAAGGACTTATTTTTGATGATAATGTATTTTTCTTTGAAGTTTTATTTAACGCTGAAAGAATTGCTTTTTATAGAGAACATTTATTTAAAAGACGTTGGTATTCGTCTTCATCAACAACAGCAGGAGATAAACGTTTTGCAGACACTATAGAAATTAATAATTTAATTATTAAAGTATTTATTAGATATGGTTTATTTGATGAATTTAAAGAATTTTTATTCAATAGAAAGATTAAAATAGTTTATATGAGATTTACAAAAGTAAAAGATGAATTTAAAGAATATTTTTATAATAAAATGAAAGCAGATTTTGAATCTATGCTTGGTGATGAAATATATGATGGAATCTTAGATTGTTTAACATTTAGAAATAAAAGTATTTTTGAAAATGTAATAAATTCTAATTCTTTTAAAGAATTTATGATGATGATGGATATATTTCATTTAAATAATAAGGTTAATAGTTTAATTTCTGAGAATAGATATTTAAAAAAATTGAATAAGGAACTATTATCTTCAAATAGTTGGAGGATTACAAAACCATTAAGAAAATTAAGAAATCGTAAATAAAGAATTTTTATTTTAAGTTTTTTAAAAACATTAAATTTAATGTTATTTTTTTTAAGATTAAATTTTTATTTTAGTTTAAATTTTTAGATTATATTTTTTTTTAAACAAAATTATTTTTAGATAAATCTGATATAAAAAATAGATTTTAAAATAATATAATAATTAAATCAATATAGTTTTAGTTATTTTTCTAAGGTTAGGTGTTTTTTTGGTTAGTATTTCAGTTATAATGCCAGTGTATAATGCAAGTCAGTATCTTCATATGTCTATTGGTAGTTTAATTAATCAGTCTTTTAATGATTTAGAGCTTATATGTGTTGATGATGGATCTAATGATGATTCTTTAAAAATTTTAGATGATTTTTCAAAAAAATATAATTTTATTAAAATTATTAAACAAGAAAATAAAGGTTCAGGTAAAGCTAGAAATAATGGTATAAATAATGCATCAGGCGATTATATTGCTTTTTTAGATGCTGATGATATTTTTGTAGATAATAATGCATTAGAAATAATGTATAAATTAGCTACTGAAAATGATGCAGACATGGTTTGTGGAAATCTTAAAAGACTTAATGAAAAAGGAGAAGTTGTTGAAGACATGTTTAAAAATCAAAATTATAAATATTTTGACGAATATGGGTTTATTTCTCCTAAAGAATATGGTGTTCCATGGGCATTTTATAAAAATATTTTTAAAAGAAGTTTTTTAAATGAATATGATATAAGATTTCCTGATTTAAAAAGAGGTCAAGATCCCGTATTTTTAGCAAATGTTTTAGTACATACTGATAAGATTCCTGTTGCTCCAGTAACATTATATGGATATAATTTTCATGCTGGTGGAGGACCAAATCTTAAAGTAAATACTTATAATAAAAAAAAGGATCATATTACTCATTTTAAACAAACATTTGATATTTTAGATAATTCTGGTTTTGAAGAAGTCAGTGAAAAATATAAGAAAAATTTCTTTGATTTTATAAATAGTTCTAGAAATTTAAAAGATTTAAATATGTATGAAATTGTAATTGATATATTTGGGTTTGATTCAAAGTATTTTAAAAATTATAATAATGAATTTACATATTTTAAAGTTAATCATATTTTAAATTTATTATCAGAATCAAATTCTGATGAATCCTATGATAAACTTAAGGATAAATTTTTATCATTGGATATTTCATCTAATCCACTTATTAAAAATAATTTAAAAGAAGAATGTGAAATATTGTATAAATCAAATAATTTAAATGATTTTAAATTAAATTTATATTTATTTAGACTAAATTCATTAAAAAATGAAAATAAAACTTTAAATAATATTTGTAATAAATTAAAAGCGGAAAATATTAGTTTGAGGAAATTTAATAATAAAATTCAAAATTCTTCTAGTTGGAGAATTACTAAACCTTTAAGAAGATTTAAAAGATTTTTTAAAAAAAATTGAGGTCGTTTTATAAATTAAAATTTAAATTTTTAATAAAATTATATTTCGAAATCCAATTTAAGATACAATTTAAATCATTTAAAAATGGATTTTATAAAAATTAAATTTTTAAATAAAAATTGTTTTCAACAGATTTTAAAATTTTATAAATTTTTTTAAATTAAATTTATTATTTTAATATTAATTCATTTAAAATTTTTAATTAAAAATAAAATTAATTAAGTCACATCCTCAAAATTAATTTTCTATTTTTAGATAATTATTAATTAATTGAATTTTTCAATGTTTTTTTTAAAAAACTTTTGATTTTCTTTAAATAAAAAAATACTTTTTTATATTTTAAAAAATAAATAATATAACAATATTATTTTATTTATTATGGAGGTATCTTATGTCTGATACAGTTAGAGTATGGCGTCATATTCAACAAAGATATAATTTAATTGGTTCAAAATGTACTAATTGTGGTAGAGTTTTCTTCCCACCTAGAGTCATTTGTCCTGATTGCAGAAGAAAAGGTAATATAGAAGATATTAAATTCAGTGGAAAAGGAAAAATATATACTTATTCTATAGTAAGATCACCAGCTTCTGATTTTAAAATTGAAGCACCTTATGCTGTAGCTATTATTGAATTAGAAGAAGGAGCAAAATTAACTGCACAACTTGTTGATACTGATATTGACAATATAAACATTGGAGATCCTGTTGAAATGGTCTTTAGGAAAATTAGTGAAGACGGTGAAGATGGGGTTATTTCTTATGGTTATAAATTTAAAGTAGTTAAATAGATATTTAACTACTGTATCTTTTATTTTAAATTTTTTATTATTAAGGCATGATTTTTATTAAAATACTATTTTTTTAAGATTAAATTTATTAGTTTAAGTTTGATTTTGAATTTTTTTAGTAAGGTTTTAATTTATAATTTTATTAATATAACTTTATTTAGAGATTTTTAGTGGTGTTTTTAAGTTTAAGTTGTATTATTTTTGAGTTATATCTTTATTTAGAAATTTTAGTAATGTTTTTAAATTAAGTTATACATTATTAGTTTATGTGTAGGGGGTTTTTTAGTGCTTAATAACAAATTAAGTCTATTTAAAGTTAATTTAATTAAGTCTAGAAAATATTGGTTAATTTATTTAGTATTTATTTTGATTTGTTCTTTATCTTTTTTTAGTATGAAAAATTATATTCATCCTAAAATGGAAATTGCTGTAATATTTTTAGTATCTATACTTGGTATATTTTTTATAAGTTTTTATCATTATCTTAATTCTGATAATGACTTGTATAAACTTGCATTTATTATTATTTTAACATTTGGTATAATTTGTTCATTTTTAATGCCTATTTGTGCTATTTCTGATGGTGCAGAACATTTTGTTAGGTCTGAAATTACTTCAGAAGGTATTTTAGCTCCTAATTATGAAAATGGTTCATATGTGACTATACAAAGTACTTTGGATTTAATTAAAAATTGTAAACATACCCTTTCAACTAAATTTGATAGTATTAATGGTTCTAAGGGTAATATATTTCAGACAGATGCTGATACTAAGCCTATTAATTATACACATGTTAAGTATCCATCTGCTTTTGCTCAAAATCCTTTTTATGGTTATTTAGCTCAGGCTTTAGGTATGGATATAGCAAAAGCATTGAATCTTAATGCAATTTGGTTATTATGGTTAGGTAGAATTTGTAATGTAATATTGTATTCATTTTTAGTTGCTTTTGCAGTTAAAAAAACACCTATATTAAAAGTTCCTATGATTGCTTTTTCATGTATACCTTTAGCTATTTATCAATCTTCATCATTAAGTATTGATGCTTTTATTAATGGTTTAGCAATATTGATGGTTTCTTATTTCTTTTACATGTATAAAGCTCCAAATAAAAGTTTAGGTAAAAAAGAATTAATAGTATTTAGTATAATGGGTTTATTATTAGGTCTAACTAAAATAACCTTATTTTTATTCATGTTATTAATTTTATGTGTACCTAAATCTAGATTTAAAGAGGATAAATATTATTATTTAGGTATATTGTCTATTATTGTAGTAGGAGTTATTGGGGTATTATGGATTAAGTATTATGCATCTTTTGCTTTTCAAAATTCTTTTAGACATAATTATTGGATTTTAAAGCATATCAATAATAAAAGTCAGTTATTTTATGTTTTATCTCATAAATTTGCTTCTTTAATTGCAGTATTACAAATGTTTACCAAATATTTGGGTTCTGATTTATATTTTAAATCCAGTAATTTGTTTGTTAATAAAATAAATTCAGTTTATCTTATGTTTATAGGTGCTATTGTTTTATTATATCCTATTAAAAAAGTAAACATTAAAAGTAAAATAGGTGTATTTATAGTATTAATAATGATATATATTGGAACATATATTACATTTTTATTTACTTGGACTCCAGTAGGACAATTAAATAAGGTATCTGGTGTACAATCAAGGTATTTTTTACCTTTATTTACTTTACTTCCATTTATATTTGGATTTAATCATATGGAAGGGGATAAATCATCTATTGATACATGGATTATAGTATTAACAATAAGTTTTTTATCTTTAATGCTTATTTCATTAGCTATAAAATATTATTAAATTTTTATTTTATAACTATTTTTTATTTTTAATTGGTCTTCTTTTTTAGCTATTTATAACTTATTGTTAAAAACAGATTTGTTTAAAATTTAGCTTTAAATTACATTATTTTTAAATTAAGAATAAATTTATCTTAAATTTTAAAATGATTTCAACAAAACAATATTTTTTAATTTATAAAAATTTATTAGATTTAAAAACATATCTTTTTTCATGGATAAAGAAATTTCTAATTATGGTGAAAAAGCTTTAATTAAACGAATCATTGAAAAATCTTCTACTATCAATGAAAGCACTGATTTTATAAGTAATATTGGTGATGACTGTTCAGTTAGAGAATTTAATGGAAATTATTTAATTAGTACAACGGATATGCTTATCCAATCTTCACATTTTCCAGATTCAATGACTTATTTTGATATGGGTTTTAAAGCTGTAACTGTAAATATTAGTGATTTGGCATCAATGGGTGCAGAACCCACTGGTTTTCTTCTTAATATAGCCATTCCAAAAGATTTAAAGATTAAAGATTTTGATTCTATTATTGATGGGGTGGTAGCTGCATGTAAGTATTATAAGATACCTCTTATAGGTGGAGATACCAACCATCATGATGAGATTATAATTAGCGGGACTGCTTTTGGAACTAGTTTTAAAGAACCTATGATGAAGTATGGATTTAAAAATGGGGATTTGCTTTGTTTAACTGGTAAGATTGGTCTTGCATCTCTTGGATTTGATTTATTATTGGGAAATTATAATATTAATAAAAAAATAGATAAAGTTAATTCATTAAATATTACAGAAATTGATAATTGTGAGGATATTTATGAGTTAGCTATTTTTAAAGCATTAAAACCAGAAGCAAGAATAAATGAAGGTAAAATACTTTTTGACAATGGTGTAAAGGTTGCAACAGATATTACTGATGGTCTTGCAAGTGAATTCGAATCTATTTTAAGTTCTGATAAGACTTATTCCAAGTATTTGGGGCTTGATAATTATAATAAGGGAATTAAAATATATGAAGATATGCTTCCAATAAATAAAGAGTATATTGGTTGTATAAACAAATTAGGTCTAAATTTATATGAGTCTCTGTTTCATGTTGGTGAAGATTTTGAGATTTTATTTACAATAGACAAATCACAAGTAGATAACTTAAAAGATAAATTAAATTTTTATATCATCGGTGAAATAACAAATGATAATACAGTTGAAATGGTCCTTAGAAATGGTGAGACTAAAACTATTTCAAATAAAGGTTACGATCATTTTGATGATGGTAATTAATTATTTATTTTAAATAATTAGAAAGGTTAGCCTATATTTTGTATTAAATTGGTTTAAGGTATTTTTATTTGGATTGTATTTTTTATAATGGTATTTGTTTAACTTATAATTAGGATATGTATTTTTATTTGGATTGTATTTTACTGATTAGTTATTGACTTAATTTAGATGTAAATTTTATTTAAATTATTTGGGATATGGGTTGTATAATTAGGAGATATTTTATGAGAATAGAGTCAATATTATATAATAAATTAAATAATAACATAGTTCAGTGTAATATATGTAACCATAGATGTATTATACCTGAAAATCATAAAGGATTATGTAGTTTACGTGAAAATATTAATAGCAAGTTATATTTTAATAACTATGGGATTTTATCATCATTAAATGTTGATCCTATTGAGAAAAAACCTCTTTATCACTTCTTACCATCAAGTTTAGCATACTCTATTGGTGGTTTTTCCTGTAATATGTCCTGTTTAGCATGTCAAAACTATATGATTTCACAAGAATCATATGATAAAAACAGGGCCATTGAAATTTCACCAGAAAACATTGTTAAAAATGCAATTAATCATAATTGTAAGTCAATTGCTTATACTTATAATGAACCTACTGTAAGTTTAGAGTATATTCATGACATTGCTACCATTGCTTCTGAAAATAATATTAAAAATGTTTTTATAAGTAATGGTTATATGAGTCCTGAAGCACTTGATTATATATTGCCTTATATAGATGCTTTTAACATTGATTTAAAGTTTATTGAAGACTCCTTATATAAAGAAGTCTGTAATGCCAGTGTTTATGCTGTACTTGAAAATCTTAAAACTATTAATAAAAGTGATTCACATCTTGAAATAACAAATTTACTTATAGATAATTTAAATGACTCTAAAGAGGATATAGAAAAATTAGTTAATTTTATTGTTAATGAATTATCAACTGATATTCCACTACATTTTTCAAGATCTTTTCCATACTTTAAAATGATGGATATAAACCCTACAAAAGAGTCTAGAATGTTAGAAGGATACAATATTGCTAAAGATATGGGATTAAAATATGTTTATCTTGGAAATATTTCATCAAATCAAAATACTTATTGTCCTGAATGTGGTGAAATTTTAATAAAGAGAAATGGATATTTCACTTCAAATTTAAATAAGATTATTAATGGAAAATGTTCTAATTGTAATTGTAGACTTAATTTTATCTTAGAGTAATATGATAAAGTTTATTTTTAGTTTAAAAATTAAATATATTTAATATTATTTTTTTTTAAAATAATGGTTTTTAGTAGGGCCATTATTTAATAATTTAATTTTATTTTTAATATTTTATTATTTTATATAATTTTTGTATATTTTTTATGTGTTTTGTATATATTTGATAGAAAATTATTTAAATAATGTAGTTTATATAAGGAATTGCTATATCTTAAAAACTATAGGAGTAGATTAATAATGTATAAAAAAATTATTGTACCAACTGATGGTTCTAAAAATTCAGAAAGGGAAATTGAAAAAGCAATGGACTTATTAGAACCAAATGGTGAGTTAGTAATTGTGAGTGTTGCAGTAAAAGTAAAAGCTCACAGTTTACAAAGACAAACAGATTTAAATGGAATCAACGAATCATTAAAAGAAGAAGCTGCTGAAAAAGCAAATCATTTTGCTTCTAAAATTGATTCATCAGTCAATGTTTCAGTTAAAGTTTCCAGTGGAAATCCTGCTGATGAAATTGTTAAAGTTGCTGATGAAATTGGTGCAGATTTAATTGTTATTGCTAGTGCTGGTGAAACAGGAATACATAAATTCTTAATTGGTAGTGTTGCTACTAAAGTATTAAAAACATCTAATGTTGATGTTTTATTAGTAGAAAATTAAATATGGTGTAGTAATTTTTTACTACACTTTAAAATTAGAAATTTATATTATTCATCGGATTTTATTATTTTTATAAACCTTTTTTTTAAGATATTATACGATTTTTTAATAATATTAAATTATGGATGAATATCTCATTTTTGTATAAAATTGATTTATATTAAGTTTATAGTTGACTATTTTGTAAAGAATAAGAGAGTGCAGTTAAAACGTATAAATTGATTTATATTAAATTATAGACTTTAAAATTGTATTTTTTTATACTGCAAGTTTATTAGATTTGTATATTAAATTGTATTTTTAGTAAAATTAGACTTGTTTTATTAATTATAAAAAAGTAGTTTTACTTAATAATTAGTAAAACTTACTCTTTCAAATTTTTCAAGATGATTAATGTCTTTAGTTGCATCTACTCCTATTTTTGTAGTAGTACCATCGGCTAATGCTTTAGGATCAAGTGAAGAACCTCTTGCATTTGTAACAACCATTAAATCTTCATCTCCTTTAACACGTGTAGCTATTGCATATTCAACATCTTCAGGATTAAATAAATCAATATCATCATCTACAACTACACAATGTTTTAATGATGGATGGGCAGATAAAGCAGCCATTAATACATTTTTACCATCACCTTGTGTTTGTTTTTTAATTTGTACTACTGCATGTAACCAACAACATCCACCTTCAGTTAATGCAACATTTTGCACTGTAGGAACTGTGTTTTTAACATGTTTATATATTCTTGGTTCTTGTGGAAGACCTTGTAGTAGTTTATGTTCAAATCCAGCAGGGATAATTGCATGGTAATATGCTTTTTTCTTAAGATGCATTTTACTTAATTTAATAATTGGTTCCTCTCTAATAACATCATAAGTATCAGTCAAATCAACAAATGGTCCTTCTTTAGATCTTTTGCCATGTAATATTTTTCCTTCTAATATGATATCTGCTTCAGGAACTTTCAAGTCTGATTCTTCACAATTTAGTAATTTTAATTCACCATTTTTAAAAGCATTAGCAACTTCCATTTCATCTGCATCAATAGGAATTGAACAAGTACTAGCAAGCAATATTGCAGGATCCATTCCAATACAAATAGTAATATCTAAGTCTCTTCCTAACTCTTCAGCTTTTTGGAAGTAGGTATAAAGATTTCTTGGTACTAATCTTACACCTAAAGTATCACTATTTTTTACAAGCATTCTATGGATTGATGCATTTTGAACTCCTGTTTCTGGGTCTCTTGCAAAAATAACACCTGCTGTGATATATTTACCACCATCTTTTTGGTAGTGTTTTAAAATAGGGATTTTGTTTAAATTGGCTTTGTAAGTTATATAATTATCTAAATTTTCATAATTTTCAACTTTTATAGGATTACTAGTTGCTTCTATGATTTTATGTAATATTTCATCTTTTTTGCAGTTTATTGAACGAGCAATTTTCTCTCTTGTATTACATAATCCAGAAATAACTGGTATATGGGAACCTTTAACATTTGTAAATAAAACTGTATCTTTTGGATACTTCTGTAGTATATTACAAATTTCATACTCAGTACTTACTTCATCATCAATTTCTATTAATTCTCTATAGCTATTTAATTTCATATAAATCACTTTCAGTGGTTTTTATATATAGTTATGAATTTAAAGTTGAATTATTTATAAATCATTTTTCAGTGTTTGTATCATTTAAATTTCTTAATTTTTTGCTTTTAAATTATATATTTTTTACTATTTGGATGTATTGTTTAAGAATTTGGTTTTTTAAATTCATTTATCTTTCAATTAGAATAAATACTCTAAATTTTAAGGATTTCAACAAAGTTATATCTTTATTTAATAATTTATATTATAAATTATAGTTTATTAAATTATAAATTTGCAGTTTTATATTTAATTCTTTTTAAACTTTCTTCAATGTCTTTATTGCTAATTGCTAATATTTCACCGGCTAATATAGCACAATTACGGCCATTATTAATACCAACACTTCCTACAGGTACTCCTGGTGGCATACTAACCATTGAAAGAAGTGAGTCTTTTCCACTTAATTCTTTATCGCATGGAACACCAATAACTGGTTTTTCACTTAATCCAACAATTGAACCGCTTATTTGTGAAGATAATCCATTAATTGCAATAAACAATTTTACATTTTGCATTTTATAGATATATTCTTGGAATCTTTTTGGATGTCTAATTGGACTTACAACTTTTAAATCATAGCTTATTTTCATTCTATCAAGTAATGTGGATAGTTTTTTAGCTATTGTAATATCAGAATGACTTCCTGGAATTACTGCAATATCTGGACATTCTTCTTCTGATAAGACTTCTACATCTGGAGTTCTATGGTGATATTCAATTTCTTCTAAATCATCTGGAACGAAATCTTTTACAAGGCATTTATGGTCTAAACTGTTTATCACATCTTCTTGGCTGTTGTAAACTTTGTTCTTGTAGGATAATCTAACGTAATGCACATTTTCTCTTACTTTTTCATCATATGTTCCTATAATCTGTGCTGCAAGTATTGCCGCATTATCCCCTCTATCTATTCCTACAGTTGCAACAGGTGCTGGGAATGGCATTTGTATTGTGGAGTACAATGCATCTAATCCATCTAGTTTCGCTTCAACAGGCACTCCAATTACTGGCCTATAAGTAAATGCTGCAATTACACCTGGAAGATGTGCAGACATTCCAGCGATTCCTATAAACACTTCAATCCCATTTTTAGTACCTTCTAATACATCATGTTTTACTTTGTCATAAGTCCTGTGGGCAGAGGATATTTTTAAGCTGTATGAAATTTTTAATTCGTCTAATTTATTCATACATTTTTCAGCTATTTTAATATCAGATCCGCTACCTAATATTATCATTACTCTTGGACTGTTCATTTTTTCACCTTAAAATTAATGATTAAATAATTATTATATTATAATTATTTATTTTTAAGACTTTTAATTATTTTCTTTTATTAATAAAAAATTATTTCTTTAAATAAAGTTTAGATTTAGGTAGATTAAATGTTTTTTTTTAAAATCTAATTTCAATATTTTTAATAGAACACTCCAACTGTTAAAATTTGTAAAAATCCAAGTAGGATTATAGCCACGAGCACAGTCAAATCTTTAAGTTTATCTTTATTTATCAATGGCTTAAGTTTGGTTTCAGTGGTTTTATTATTTATATTAAGTATAAATGGTATTAGAGCAAGAATGGGTATAAAGTATCTTCCTTGAACACCAGTAACATTTAATTGACCTACTCTTGACCAAGTTAAATATTGTACTATAAAGAATGCAAAGTATATTATAAGAAATATTATTATCCCACTGATTCTTCTTTTATTACTTAATTTATAATCTTCTGATGATATTAAAGAGATTATTAAGTAATATACACTAAATATTATGGCCATTAATGTTGATGAATACAATTGTGTTCCTTGCCAATCAGCGAATCTAAAGATATCTCTTATTACATACCAGGTTTGACTTAAAATGTTTTTAAATATAATAAAAACATGGTTTATGTTTCCAAGTAAAAATTTTAATTGTAATTTAGCATCCACTGGGAGTGATTTTGCTCTTGGCCCTCTAAATGAATGCATGGATTGAGGCATTGCATAAAATATATTCCATAATCCACCTATTATAAATACTACTAGTATAAGTATTAATCCAAGTTTATATGTATCTTTATTTTTGAAATTATCTTTTGGAACAAGTAATATTAAGAATATAAGTAATAATAATGGTGGTTTTAGGAATCCTACACTTATACATAGTATCATAAATATTAAAGAGTTTTTAATACTTAATGAGTTTTCATCTGCTTTATACATTGTGAAGAAATATGCCATTAATAGCAGTGAAAAACAATTAACAAATGAATCTGAACTTACAGTGGTTCCTTGATAAACAGCAAAAGGTAAACATGCAATAAGTAACATTGGAGTTTTTAGTATCGGTGTTTTTTTAATTGCATATGATGATACTGTAGCATACATTAATAGGTTGAATATTCCTCCTAACCATAGTATCCAAATAGAGTTAAGATTTAATTCTTTTGCAAGCCATATTCCAAATCCTTGAGCTAGGTATGCATAGAATGGATTATGAGCAAATGCAGATTTTTGCAGTATAATGGATTTATCTATTTTTTCATCATCCCAGTTGGTTGTAAACACTGTATTAAATCTACTTGTTCCTGTAAGATGACTACAAAAGTGTTCAACTTTATATCCTGTATTATTATTTATACTGGTATACTGTGGATTGATGATTCCAAGTGAAGTTAATTCGGCTCTATTTAAATGTTCACTTTCATCACAACCAATAAGAAGTGGTGATAGTAATAAAGTAATTATACCAAATAAGATTATTATTACAAATGCCACTTTGTAGATTTTATTTCTATTTAAGCTATTGTAGATTAAACAAAACACACCTACAATTGTAAGTATAATAAATATTCCAATTTCTCTATTAATCGTTCCAAAATTTCCATAAAAATAGTACTGGTAAAATGTAAAAAAGATTAAGCATATTATATAGATTAAAATGTAATTTCTATTTTTATTAAAAATATTTCTAAGTTTATTCATGTTAATCCATATTTTACTTAATTTTAAAAATTAGATTAAATTAACATTTTAAGTTAATTTAATTTATTAGTAGTATAACACTACTGTTAATATTTGTAAACAAGACAGTAAACCAATTATTATAACATAAGATAATAAATTGATTTTATTTAATCTTGTAAGGGTAAGTTTTTTCCTTATTCTTTCTCCATATCTTGTGTTTTCACTATTGATATTTAATATAAATGGCAATAGTATTAATAATGGTATAAAGTACCTTCCTTGAACTCCCTGTATTCTAAGAGATCCAACAGGGGTCCATGTTAGGTATTGTACTAAGAATAATGCAATGTATGGAACTAAAAATATTATTGCTGCAACTGTCCTTTGTTTTTTACTTATTTTATATTTTATTGGATATAAGAAACTAGTAAGTCCATAGTATATTGCAAACACTACAGCCATTATCGTTGATGAATATACAGCATATTTTCCTTGCCAGTCTGCAAACCTAAACATATCTGCTATTACAAACCATGTTTTAGATATTATATCCCACATTATAAGTGTAAAACTTTCAATACTTGAAAACATAAACTTTAGTTGATATTCTGTATTAATATCCATACTTATTGCTCTTGGTCCTCTATGAGAATTTTTCATACCGGGCATAGAATAACTTACATTCCATATTGCACCAATTGCAAATACTAGTAATACTCCAATCAAACCTATTTTATAATCACTCAATGAATTAAAGTTCTTTTTAGGTATTATAGCAACAAGGCTTGCCATGAATAATAACGGCGGTTTAATTAAACCTACGGATAAACATAATATGAAAAATATTAATAGATCGCCTTTATTTATGCTTCTTTCTTCGGCCTTATACATTGTGAAGAAATAGGCCATTAATAGTAGTGAAAAACATAATACAAAGGAATCGGAACTTACTGTTGTTGCTTCATAAACTGCAAATGGCAAGCAAGCAACTGCAAGCATTGGCATCTTAAGTATTGGTGTTTTTTTAATTGCATATGATGATACTGTAGCATACATTAATAGGTTGAATATTCCCCCTAGCCATAATACCCAGATCGAATTAAGATTTAATTCTTTTGCAAGCCATATTCCAAATCCTTGAGGTAAGTAGGCATAAAACGGATTTTGGGCAAAGGCAGCTTCTACTAAAACATGTTTTTTGTTTATTTTTTCATCATCAATTGCAGTAGAATATATAGTTTTAAACCTGTTTTTTCCATCAAGATCTACACAAACCTGTTCTACATAATATCCTTTGTGTTTTCCTATATGCTGATAATGAGGAACAAGAATACCTTCTGAAGTTAAATCTGCTCTTGCAAGGTGTTCATCTTCGTCACAACCAATGAGGACAGGTGATAAAACAAGGGTTATAATACCAAATAGGATAATCGTTACAAAAGCTATTCTATGTATTTTTTTCTTATTTCCATTATGATATAGGATACATAGAATTCCTACGATGGTTAAAATTATTAAGCTAATGGTTTCACGTGGAATTGAAGCATGGTTTTTGTAAATAAACAATTGAAAAATAGAGAATGATAAAATCATTACAATGTAAAGAAGAAAATACCATTTACATTCTACTAAAATGTATTTTAGTGTTTCTGGGTTTAACCAGTTTTGCTTGTTTATTTCCATTTAATTCACATCATTAATTTATAATCTATAACTTAAAAGAATTAGATTTAGGAAGACCTAAAAATTACTTAATATCTTTTTATATAATATATTAAAAGTTTATATGTTCTTATTATTATTTATAATTTATTTTAATTTATTTTCATTAATGATTTTTGGATTTTTTGACTTTTTTTAAAAGTTATTTTATTTAAAATTTAAATTCTTTTTAAAACAATTTGAGGGGTCATGATATTTTATATTCAATTTAAAATTTCAAATAGAATTAATGTTTGAAATATTGATTTCAATTTAAAATTTTATAAAATTTCATAGAAATCTATATAAAAAAATATTGAATTTAAGTTAGTGATAGATTATCTTTTAATATTTTTCATGTTTAGATTAATTAATTTTTAACAATTTTACTCCATTTTTATAGTAATATAAAACTTTTTATTAAATAAATGATAAAAATAAGTATAATATAAAAAAGGTGTTAGTGATTTTATATGAGGACAGTTATTTTAATTCCTTGTTATAATGAGGCATTAACAATTAAGAAAGTTATTAATGATTTTCAAAGGGTAATGCCACATGCAGATATATATGTTTATGATAACAATTCTAGTGATAATACAGATGAAATTGCTAGGAAAGAAGGGGCTATTGTAAGATATGAATATAGACAGGGTAAAGGTAATGTTGTAAGGTCTATGTTTAGGGATATAGATGCGGATTGTTATATTATGGTAGATGGTGATGATACATATCCTGCTGAAGCAGCAGTTGAACTTGAAAAAGTTATTTTAGAACGTAAGGCAGATATGGCTGTCGGTGACAGGTTATCTTCTACCTATTTTACAGAAAATAAACGTCCTTTCCATAATAGTGGAAATGTGTTTGTACGTAAATCTATTAATAAATTCTTTGACAGTGATTTACATGATATTATGACTGGTATGAGAGCATTTGACTATGATTTTGTTAAATCTTATCCTGTTGCCTCAAAAGAATTTGAAATAGAGACAGAAATGACTATATTTGCATTGAACCATAATTTTAAGATTTATGAAGTTCCTATTGAATACAGGGATAGGATGGAAGGTAGTGTATCTAAACTTAATACCTTTAGTGATGGATTTAAAGTCATTCGTGTAATTTGTTCATTATTTAGGGATACAAAACCATTATCATTTTTCTCAATAGTAACTTTAATATTGCTTATTATATCATTTGTATATTTCATGCCTGTATTTTTAAACTTCTTGAATACTGGTACAGTAGCAAAAGTGCCAACCTTAATTTCTGTTGGTGTAGTGTTTTTAATTGCTGTAATGATATTTTTAGCAGGTGTTATTTTACATGTTCTTAAAAAACAGCATGATCAAAACTTTGAACAACATTTAACTTTAATTCGTTTGGCTAAAGATAGTAAAAAAGATTAAAATTTTATTTATGTGTTTTAATAAGTTTTATAAATTTATATTGATTTTTCATAATATTTCAATTGTTTTTATAAGATTTGATTATATTTATATTAAATTAAGATATGATTATCATAAATTTAGGTTTTAATTAAAAATTTAAAACTAATTTAATTTTTATTAATTGAAGTTTTTCAATTAAATTATGTGAGGTAAAAAATTGTTTAATAAATCAAATTCATCTAATTCTTCAAAATACCAGAAAGTGGATATTGTAATTCCTGCATTTAATGAAGAAGAATCAGTTGCTAGTGTAGTTAATGTTATTAAACAATTAGATTATATTAATCATATTATTGTTGTTAATGATGGATCTACTGATAATACCCATAGTGAAGCTAAAAGTGCAGGCGCAATAGTTATAGATCACATAAATAATAAAGGAAAAGGGGCTGCAATTCAAACAGGTGTAAATGCTAGTACAGCAGATATTATAGCTTTTATTGATGCAGATATTAAAAATTTGACTCCTGAAAAAGTTGACATAATTATTAAACCTATTTTAGAAGGAAAAGCAGATATAACTAAGACTAAATTTGCAAGAGAAAGTGGTCGTGTAACTGAACTAACAGCAAAACCTCTCCTTAAATTCTTTTTCCCAGAAGTCAATTATGAACAACCATTAAGTGGTCAATTTGCAGGTAAACGCTCAATTTTAAAGAAACTTAAATTCGAAAGTGATTATGGTGTGGATGTTGGTATTGTTTTAGATGCTGATGTTCGCGGTATTAAAATCCTTGAAGTAGATATCGGTGATATTCAACATGACATGTCACCTCTTAGTGACCTTCATCAAATGGCTAATGAGGTTGTAAGAACAATTATATCAAGGGCAGTTAACTATGGACGTCTTACTATGATTGACTCCTTAGGTAACTATATTCGGATGAGTATACTTGGTTTGTCTCTTATTATTTTAGGACTTTTTTTAGTGTTCTTTGTACAACCAGTACCTTTTCAATTAGGTATATTAATTGGTATTATTGGAATATTTATAGCGGTATTCTACTTAATAAAATTAGTTGTTAAATCTGTTGGGATGTTTAGAAAGTCTCCAGCTAATAAAAATGTTCTGAAATCGTTTATTAAGATGCATTTTCCAATTATCATTGTGTTTTTCCTTTTAATATTAATGATTTCAACATTTATGTCAGCTACTACAATTGGAGATAATGGCCAAATATCTGTTGAAGCAACATCTAGAAATCTAGTTATATTTGGACAAGGATCTAGTGATCATATTGCAGTAAGAGGGCCTTATACTGTAGATAGTGCAATAGAAAATGAGTCTAATATAATAAGAATGCCTTTCTCAGCAATGCAAACGCTGCAAATGATTTATGGAGACACGATTACATTGGGTGATACATCTTATACAATTAACCAAACAAGACCTGGCGAAGATAATATTTTAAGATTGCCATCTTCTGCTCGCGGATACCTTGGTGTTAGATCTGGTAATGTTATATCTAATAGCCGCATATCTAATGTTTTCTATAAATCTTATGTAAAACATACAGTCCGTGCTTCAAATATATCTAATCTAAATTATAATATAACTGAGAATTATAATATTGCATATAGTTCTGGAAATGCGACAGAATTTGATATTTATATAGATAATCAATATATTACCTCTTCATCTGCAATATTATATGAGAATAAAACATATTATGTTGATGCAAATGGGGATTATCTTGGTAGTTTCTTAAAAGATAATTTATCTAATAATAAATCAATTGAATGGAATTATAGTAATCATAATATAAAACTAGTAAATAAAGGAGATACATCCTCAGTAAGAAATGCATATGATTCAGAAAAAGGCGTATTCTTAAACTTTGATTTATCTACTTTAAATGAGTCAAGTAATGATATAAATGAAACATATTCTGATGATAGTCAACAGTAGTTTATTTTAAACTATTATTTTTAAAATCAGTAATTTAATTAATTATTTAAAATAATATAATTAATTATATTATTGTTTTGTTGAATTATTTAGTATAATTATTTGGATTTAAAAATAAGATTTTAAAGATTATTATTTGTTTAGATTATTAAAATTTATCTATAATTTAAAAACAAGTTTATAAAATTAAATTTTTAAATTAAATAACTTTTTAAAGAGTTATTTATTTAATGTATTTTTTATATTTTCTTAAGGGTTTTGTTATTTTCCAACTATTGGAATTTAATAGTTTTGCGTTTTCTTTTTCTATTTGTTTTAGTTTGTTTTCTAGTTTTGCGTTTTCTTTTTCTATTTGTTTTAGTTTGTTTTCTAGTTTTGTGTTTTCTTTTTCTATTTGTTTTGTTTTGTATTCTTCAAGTGTGTTGGAGTTTATTATTGTTTTATATGTTTCTATTTTTTCGTTTGGTATTAACTTATTCTTTGTATTTATTTGTTTTAGTTCTTTTTTAGCTCTTTTGAAGTATGTTTCATTGTTTGCTTCTAGTATGTATTGTGATATTTGCACTAGTTTAAAATATTCAAATTCATCTTTTAGTTCGTTGTAGTAATCGTTTTCTTTTAGAAATTCTTCTACAATATCTATTATTTTGTAGATATCTTCTCTGTTTTTATTTGTATTCATTATAGAGTTTGGATTTTGCCTGTAGTAATAGAAGTATTCTGGTATGTATGATATTTTTTTTGCTCTTAAGAGGGATTTTACTTGAAATGGAACATCTTCGAATATAAGTCCTGTATCAAAGTAGAAATCATTGTAAGAGTCTAAGAATTCTTTTTTATACATTTTATTCCAAACTGCAAATGTTTTGTTTAGTATATATGGTTTTATTTTTTTGTAGTTGAAGGTGTAATTGTTAAAGTCAATGTTTGGATTTGTTTTTTCGAAATTAAAGCCGGGGGCATTGTATCTTATTTTATCTCCATTAAAACGTGCTTTTTTGTAGAGTACTATATCTGAATCATTAGTTCTTGCGTTTTGGTATAATTCTTTTAGTGTGTTTTTTGCTATGTAGTCATCTGAGTCTATAAAAAATATATATTCTCCATTACTATTTTTTAATCCCTTATTTCTTGCAGCACTTAATCCTTGGTTTTTTTGATTTATTATTTTTATTCTTTTATCCTTTTTCTTGTAATTTTCCAGTATTTCTGGTGAGTTGTCTGTTGATCCGTCGTTTACACATATAAGCTCAAAGTCTTTAAAGCTTTGATTAAGCACACTATCTATAGCTTCTTTTAGATATTTTTCACTATTATAGATAGGCATTATAACTGAAATTTTGACCATTTACTTACCCCCTTCTATTATATTAAAATTGGTATTAATTAAATATAAATGGTCGATATTAAAGTATATTTATATCAACAGTTTTAAATTATTTTTTAATATATTTTTTTATTTCTCTTAGTGGTTTTGTTATTTTCCAAATATTAGAGTTTAATATTATCTCATTTTCCTTTTTTATTTTTTTGATTTTATTGTCTAATTTTTTATTTTCATTTTCTAGATTTTTTATTTTGTTTTCTATTTTTTTATTTTCAGACTTGTAATATTCTCTTTTAAATTCACTAAATGATTTGGAATTAATGGTCATATTGTATAATTCTATCTCTTTTTTTGGTATTATACTGTTTTTACTTATATCTATTTTTTCAAGTTCTTTTTTAGCTTTATTAAAATATTCTTCAGTATTTGCAGGTATTATGTATTGTGTTATTTGTAGAACTTTAAAATAATCATATTCATATTTAAATTCCTTATAATAATTGTTATCTTTTAAGAATTTCTCTACAATATTTATTATCTTATAGATATCTTCTCTATTTTTATTTGTATTCATTACTGACTCATGATTTTGTCTATAGTAATAGAAGTATTCTGGTATGTATGATATTTTTTTTGCTCTTAAGAGGGATTTTACTTGAAATGGAACATCTTCAAATATAATGCCTGTGTCAAAGTAGAAATCATTGTATGAGTCTAGGAATTCTTTTTTATAAAATTTGTTACATGGGGAAAAAGTTTTGTTTAGTATTTCTGGTTTTATTTTTTTGTAGTTGAAGGTGTAATTGTTGAAGTCAATGTTGGGGTTTGCTTTTTCAAGATTAAATCCTGGAGCATTGTATCTTATTTTATCTCCATTGAAATGTGCCATTTTGTAGAGTACTATATCTGAATCATTTAGGATTGCATTTTTATATAGTTCTTTTAGTGTGTTTTTTGCTATGTAGTCGTCTGAGTCTATGAAGTATATATAGTCTCCTTTTGTGTTTTTTAGTCCTGTGTTTCTTGCAGAAGCTGCCCCTTGGTTTTTTTGATTTATTATTTTTATTCTTTTATCCTTTTTCCTGTAATTTTCCAGTATTTCTGGTGAGTTGTCTGTTGATCCGTCGTTTACACATATAAGCTCAAAGTCTTTAAAGCTTTGATTAAGTATGCTATCTATAGCTTCCTTTAAATATTTATTACTATTATAAATAGGCATTATAACAGATATTCTAGGTTTTTCAGTATTTATGTTTAATTCTTCCATTAATCCTTTATTATTGGAATATTTCAAGTAATAATAATCTTCAAATCTTCTAAGTAAATTTCCTTTAAAAACTTCTCTAATTGTATTTAATGCAATGTCTAGATTTTCAATACTTAGCATATCAATAAAAATAAATAACTTATATAGGTAATCATTTTTAATTTTATTGAATTTAGGATTTTCAAAGTAATTATATATGTATTTATATTGTTTAATATAATCTTGAATTATTTTAGGATTATTCCATTTACTTTCATCTTTAACATAGTAATATCCATAGAAATCTATATTTACAGTATAAATACAATCTAATTCGGATAATACTTCTGCTAAAAATACAGGATCTTCTCCTCTTCTTAAATTTGGAAAATAAATATTATTTGAGATTAGAAATTCTCTTTTATACATGTTTTTATAAAAGAACCAGGGTATACCATATTCTTCTGGAGAAATTATGCTATCTTCTTTATAATATTTTGAATCTTTTGTGTTTTTAGATTCTCCTTTTGAATTTATTATCTTCATATTTCCAGAAACTAAATTAGCATTATTTGATGCTGCTATTTTATATAATTTTTCTAAAGAATTATTGTCAATATATGTATCATCAGCATCTAAAAAAGTAATATACTCTCCTTTAGAAATTTCCATACCTTTATTACGGGCTATAGCAGCTCCTTGATTTTTTTGATTATAAATTTTAATAAAATCATACTTTTTAGAGTATTTATTTAAAATAGATAATGATTTATCAGTAGACCCGTCATTTACACAAATAAGTTCGATATCACTTAATGTTTGATTAAGAACACTATTTATGGCTTCTTTAAGATTTTTTTCTTTATTAAAAACAGGCATTATAATCGAAATTTTAATCATTGTCTATCCCCATTATTTATATCAAATTGAGATTTAATCAATTTTATTTGATTTTTTTTCTATATAAATAATTGTATCTTTCATTAAATAAAGTTTTAGAATTTAATTTATAACCATTAATAATGTTTAATTAAGACATGAATTTTATTTTTAATATTATAAAAATTGAAGTTTTAATATATATTATATTTTTTTAGATGTAAAATTTTATATTAATAAAATAAATATTGTTGTAGTTTTATTATAAATTATGGTTTTAATCATTTAATTGGTATAAATTTTATCTCTAATATCAAAAATCAGATTTTTAAATAAATATTTTAAAGGGTATTTAAAAAAAGTATAGAGAAAATTATTCTCTACTATATATCTTTACAGCTTCATCAGGATCGTCATATAATCCACATGCTGCAAGAGCACCTATTTTTCCATGATCTCCTGTAACTGCAATTAAATCTATTCCAAGTTCATCTGCAACTTTTTCTGCAGTTTCAACATCCATCATGCCTGTTTTGGTTTTATGAGAATACTCTCTTAATTTATCTGGTATTCCAATTCCTGTTTTAACTGCAATGGATGTTTTATCAGATAAAGTATCTCTTTTTAATATATCAATAACTCTATTAATTAATTTATCCTTATCTTCTTCTCTTACAGCAAATGTTAAAGCTATTGAAACACAATTCTGTGTTTTATGTGGGTTTTTAGGATAAAGCTGGCAAATTACATGGTCTAAATATTCAAAACCTTCATTCTTAAGTTCCATACCCATATTATGTGCCATAGTCCATGTTGCACCTTTATCTTTAACATCAGTATCATCTACACCAATTACCACTTTTTCCATTTTAGGTGTAACAACATTAGCTTTACCAAGTTTAGAACCTCCACCTTCCTGGATAAGTTCTACATATTTAACACCATCACCCATACCTCTACACATTGCTGCACCTACACCAGCACCAGCAAGACCAGCATGAGTAACTTTAACTTCATCACCCTCTACAGAAATCTCTTCAATTCCTGCAGCATTATAACTAGCTTTTAGTTTAAGTGGTGATTTACCGATTTTGCATATAAAATCGTGTTTATTTCCATCACGGGAAGCTTTAATAATTAATGGACTACTATGTTCATATTGTTTTACTAACCAGTTAGATCCAGAAATACATGGATGGTACTCAATGATTTCAACTGTATCGCCATCAACCATAGTAATTTCCTTCTCATATGGTGCAATCCAAGGGTCATCATATTTTTCTTTTAAATCTTCAGGTTTTAAAATTTCCATATAATCATCTAAAAATAAGAGTAAATTAAAAAAAATATTATTAAATTTTATTATACTATCTTGGCACTGAAATTAAACATATATTAATTTAAATCATGTATTAATTCAAGATATTTTTAAAGTTTATAATTAGCTTTCATCTAATTCTTTTAATCTGTCACAAAGTTTTACAGCTGCTTCAACAGCACTTTTACCATAGGTAACACGTCTATTAGCATCGAGTCTAGTCATACCTGGGCCACTAATGCCTAATGTAACTGGTTTATTGTAATCTAATGATAAATCAACAATTTTACGTGCAGCATGTTGAGCTACAATTTGATCATGGTCTGTTGCACCTTCAATAACAGCACCTAATGTTATAACTGCATCAATATCATCTCTTTCAAGTAACTTTTTAATAGGAAGTGCCATATCAAAAACACCTGGAACTACAAAGACTTTTGTAATTTCACAGTCTCTTGATTTAGCTTCTTCTTTAGCTAATCCTAACATCATTTGTGTAATATCATAATTAAATTCAGCAACAACTGCTCCTATATTATATTTTACCATATTTTTATTCTCCCTTTTTTATTAATTTTATTTAGTGTATTTTTAAATATAATCATGCCATCATAACTACAAATGCAGCTACTCCACTTACAGCCATAATCAATATAATAAATAATGCTGCCCACTGTATACGAGTCATATTTTATATACCTCATTAACTTTATTTAAAAATCAATTATTAATATTATATATTGATAGTATATAATAAGTTTATTATTTTTAAATTTTCTATTTTATCTACTTATTAGATGAAATATTTATTAAAATAATTTAATAATAATATTTTTATTTGTTTACTTATTTAGATGAAATATTTATTAAAATAGTTTACTAATAAATATAGTATAATAGAATTATTAGGTCATGCTTATGAGTGAAAATGAAATAATTATGGATAAAGTTTTAGATAGTTCACAAACAATTATTGAAGTACCTCTTGAAGATTTGGATAAACAATTAGAATTCTATACTGACACTATAGTTCAATTTGAAAAGTTAAACCACCAATATATTACTAGGATTAACAGACTTCAAAGAGAAAACAATCATTATAAAGCACTTTTAAATACTAAGGTTTATAGATTTGCAAGTTATTTAAGAAGATTTATTGATAAATTAAAAAATTAAAATCATAACAAGTTTTTTAAATATTTTAATATTTTTTTTTAAACTTATTAAAATTGAATTTATCGGTTTTTATATTTATATTAGATTTCTTTTTTTAAATCAAATTATAAACTAGCATTATCTTTTATAATCTTTTTCAAGGTCTCTTCAACAGAGAATATATTTTCTAAATCAGATGTATATTTTGTGTCTATTTTACTTAATGGGCTATTCTTTTCACATATTTTCCATATATCGGTTCCACTACCAAGATAATCACTGGTTTTCGATGGTAGATAAGGGTTTTTTCTAAATATATTTTTAGTTTTTGCATCGTTAACAATTAAGCAATCAAATTTTTTTAGGGTATTTAAAAATTCCAAATAAGGTAAGTATGGATTAAGTATTACATTTTTTCTAATTGGCATACAGTTTAGTATTTTCTGAAATTCATTAGGATTTTTTATAAATAAGTGTATTAACACTTTATCTTTTAACTTTTTATCTAATACACTTAATGATGAGAGTATATTGTATATGTTTCTTGTTTCATAGAAAACTCCAAAATATGCAAGATTTACTTTAGACTTATCTATTTTATTATATTTTGATTCTTTAATTGCATATAGGCTTTTATCAGGCATGTCATGTTTTCTAATAATTGATTTGTTGTTAATCTCATCTTTGATTTCATCTATTGGTAGATAGTTTAACATTAATTCTTTCTGACTTTCATTTGTAAATATTATTTTATCTGCAAAAGCAAGTGGTAAATATTCCCCGTAAAAATAGAAATTGTCTGAATCATATACTTTTCTATTATTTTTTTCTAAAATCTGATTTATTTTATCCATATCTTCCTTATCTATTTTTATATATTTTTTATAAGCTTTCATACTTATTAGACTCGGGTCTGAAAATTTTGCTATCCATTCCACGTCCGGATTTCTAATTTTATATATAAATCCAAATAAATGATTAATAGGAAACATAGATACAGTATATAGTCTTTTATATTTACCTTCAGTAGATAATTCATCTAATGCTTTAAATGCTTTTTTAATAAATATTTTAATATCTTCCCATTTCCAGCTTGTTTTAGCATCTATTAAAATATCATTATTTATATATTTTTTAATAAGTTTATAGTAATCTTCATCTTTTTTAGAAGGTAGCGTGTTATGTATAATGTCTATTTTCTCTTTTTTATTGTATATGTCTTTAGCTGTATTGTTTCCTTCAGTATCTGAATAAGGTAAGAAGTTATATATACAAATTAAAGTTTTTATTTCCATTTCAATCTCTCTTAATTATATTTACTTAAAAGAATTAATATAAATTTATTAATGTTTTTAATTAACAGATTAAGCTAATTTTTTACTTATTTACTAAAATAACTAGTTATATAAAAAACTAACCTCTTTTAATGCAGAAATTAACTTTTCAATATCATCAATATTATTGTATAAATGTATTGAAGATCTTATTGTACCTTCTTTTGCATTAATGTGTTTTATTGCAGGTATTGCACAATGGTGACCACTTCTAAGACAAATGTTTTTAGACTCATCTAGAATCTTACATACGTCATGAGGATTTCCATTATTTAAGTTAAATGAAACTATTGAATTATTATTTTTATCTCCATATGTTATAACATTATCAATTTCATTTAGTGATTCATATAATATTTTTGTTAGATATTTATCATACTTTTCAATATTCTCCATGCCAATACTTTCAATATAATCTATAGCTCTTCCAAGGCCAATAATACCTGCTAAATTTTGAGTACCTCCTTCATATCTTTTAGGTCCTTCTTCTAATTTGAAATCTTTAAAGTCAGTATTTACAATAGTTCCCCCACCAAGATTCTGTGGATAAATAAGGTTTTGATTAGACTTTTTAATAAATATAAAACCAGTTCCAACTGGACCTAAAAGACCTTTATGTCCTGGAAATGCCATAAAATCAGGATTTAATTTACCTATATCTACATTAACATGGCCAATAGATTGTGCACCATCAACAAGAAGATATGTATTGGTTCCATCTTTACACTGGTTTTTATGAACAATTTTTTCTATACCTTCAATGTCCTGTATTGAACCTATTGCATTACTTATATGACTAATTGCAATAAGCCGCGTATTTTCATCGAGAAGATTATTAATTGTATCTTTTCCAATAATTCCTTCTTCATTTGCTTTAGCTATTTTGATATTTACTCCTTTTTTTTGAAGGTTAAGCCATGGTATAAAATTAGAGTGATGTTCTATATCTGAAATTATTACATTGTCTCCTTTTTTAAAATTAAAACCATTACTTATTAAATTTATTCCTTCTGTAGTATTTTTGGTAAATATTACTTCATCCTTTTTACAGTTTATAAAATTAGCAAGTTTCTGTCTTGTTTCTTCCATCTTAGCAGTGGTTTTTATTGCATTTTTATATGCTCCACGTCCTGCATTTGAATTATATTTTAGGAAATATTCCTCCATAACTTCCACCACTGGTTTTGGAGTAAGTGAGGTACTTGCAGAATCAAGATAGGTAATATTATCTAATATTGGGAAATCTTCTCTAATATACTCTAGATCTATCATAAAATCATTTTTATTATTTTTTTTATAAAGATTAAAATTTGCTATCTTTTGAAAATTAAATTCTTTTTAACAAAGGCAAAATTAGCTTTATAAAAATTTTTTTATAAATTATTTTAATATATTATTAATCATTTATAAATAATTTATTTTAATATGTAAATTTTATATGTGATTTTCTAGTTTTAATATAATTTTTTAAAATTAAAATTTAAGTTCGTTTATTAATTTTAAATTTCTAAGTAATCTTTAAATAAAAAGGTTTTAACAAATGGTTTTGTATTTTTAAATAATCTCAAAATAGAAAATTCAATAATTGATTTTAGATTTTTAACTATTTTTTAAATAGAAAAAAGTTTTAATAGTTTTTAATACTTTATTTAATATAAATTTGTAAAAATAGTATTTTTATTCATAGATTTAATAAAAAAAGTAATTATCATTGACAAAATGTCATGATAATTATTTTATTTATAATGCATTTTTAATTGCTTCACTCATTTCCATAGTGGATGCATTTCCACCAAGGTCACCAGTAACATCTTTTCCTTCTTCAAGAACTTTAAGTACTGCATTTTCTAATCTTGTAGCAGCTTCTTGTTCACCAAGGTAATCGAGCATCATTTTTGCAGATAAAATCATAGCAATAGGGTTAGCTATTCCTTGACCAGCAATATCTGGAGCAGATCCATGTACTGGTTCAAATAATGCGTTATTTTCACCTATGTTTGCTGATGGGATTAAACCTAAACCTCCAACAAGACCAGCACCTTCATCTGATAAAATATCACCATAAAGGTTAGTTGTAACAATAACTTGGAATTTATTGCCTTGGGTAATAAGATACATTGAGGTAGCATCTATATAGAAATCATTTGTTTCAATTCCTTGGTTTTCGTATTCTTCGGCTACTTCATATAATATTTTTTTAAATAATCCATCAGTTTTTTTAAGTACATTTGCTTTGTGGACACCAGTAACTTGGGTTTTATTATTGTTTTTAGCATATTCAAATGCATATCTAATTATTCTTTCTTCTGCTTTTCTTGTAATAATACGCCTTGCAATAGCACCTTCATCAGTATATTCTTCTTCTCCAGTAATATACATACCTTCGGTGTTTTCACGTACAATCATAATATCTAGATCATCGAATAATGCTTTAGTACCTGGATATGATTTTACAGGTCTAAGATTTGCAAATAATTTTAATGATTGTCTAAGTTTTACAATAACATCAGCAGCAGATTCTCCTGCAGCACCAAAGAGGCATGCATCTGAATTTTTAACAAGTTCAAGTGTTTCATCAGGTAATGCTTTACCTGTTTTTTCAAGACATTCATCCCCTGCAAGACCATATTCATATTCAAAATCAATATCTAATCCATCAAGAACATTAATTGCAGCTTCCATTACTTCTTTACCAATTCCATCTCCAGGAACTACAGCTATTTTATACATTTAATCACTCACTTAATTTGTAATAATTATAATTTTAAAATTTTAATTACTCAATTTATTTAAATCGAGTATATAAACAATATGTATATATTATATATTTCATTAGTTAATAAATAATTTATTTATTTTTAGCTTTCAAAATCACTAAACTTAGATATAAATTATTATAAATTTAAAAATAAGTAGAGAATTTATAGAATTAAATTCTTAAATAGCATGGGTTTTTGTCATTTTTTTAAGTATTTACATGATTTTATTCTTATATTTAAAATATTATTTTTTAAATTTACCTTCTTAATTGGGGCTTTTCAAATAATTATTTTATTTTGTATTATAATTTTAACTTTAAATAGATAATTTAATTATATTGTTTTTTATATGGATTTTAATAAAGTTT
>JBJFGN010000051.1:0-3556 GCA_051892775.1 Methanobrevibacter sp.
ATTAAATATAGAAAATTATAACCATAATATCAAATTTAAACATTGTTTATAGAAATTAAATATAGAAAATTATAACCATAATATCAAATTTAAACATTGTTTATAGAAAAACTGAAATTTAATATTTTAAAAATAGAAATAAAATATATAAAACAGAAAAAAAATTAAATTTTAAAAAAGATTAATGATTAATTAATAAGAACTTAAGTGAAAAATATGACCATATTTAATGAATTAAGAGAACTCGGAAATAATGATGATATAAGTAAAAATGATATATTAAAAATCATCAAACAATATGGAAGAAGAATGAGATTATATGATGAGATGATTGCATCAGCATATTTAAAGAAGGAAGGAGAGTACATTCAAAAATCATACCGTGAAGAATACCTTAAAGTTACTATAAAATATTTCTTAGGAAGACTTGAAAAAATAAAAAATGATAATAATGATTATCCAGAAAATGTTAAGAAAAATGAGTTTTTAAAATCATTAAATATATTGGAAAGTCAATATAATGAACAGATGAAAGAAATAGACTCACAAAGCAATAAAACACCTCTTATGTATACCATAATCTCTATATATACAACATTTATTTTAGAAGAATCTATCCACCCAATTAATACACCATTCCCTGCAAATCAAAAAATCATATTAAAAGATGGTATTTACTATTGTCCTGTAAAACATAATAATATTAAAAATCCAACTGCATTATGTAAACTCTGTATTGCTCATGAAACTGAAGAATTAGATTAAATTTATTAAAATCTGACTTTATTAATAATTTTATTTAATTTTAGAAAACCATTTATTTTTAAATTAAAAAAATTTATCTTGAAATAAACAATATAAAAAAGCAAAAATAAACTCAAACTTAAGAATTTAAACAAAAAAATAAAAGTAAATAAAAAAAATATAAGTACTTAAAAAATATACTTTAAATCTAAAAAAATAAATTAGTTATAAAAACTAATTTAATAGCTAATAAGAGCAATTAATGCATCCATTCATTACCTGCCATTGGAACTCCACTTAATGCGGAAGCTTCAAGGGTTAATGCTCTTAGATTTTCTTTTTCTAATTTTGAAAGGTGTGTGTTTCCTGCTTGTTGTACTAACATACAAGCTTCATCAGTCATAGCTTTAATATAATTAGCTACTTGTTTTCCAGCTTGTTTAACATTTAATCTGTGTCTTAACTCAAGATTTTGAGTTGCAATACCTTTTTTACAAGTACTTGTATGGCATTGTTGACATACTCTACAACCAATTGCAATAAGAGCAGCAGTAGCAATATATACTGCATCTGCACCTAAAGCCATAGCCTTAGCAACATCTGCACCAGATCTAATACCGCCTGCAATAACAAGGTCGACATCTTCCCTAAGGTTAATTTCTCTTAAAGCTTTATCTGCTTCTACAACAGAAGCAAGTGTAGGAATACCTGAATGTTCCATAATAACATCAGGACCAGCACCAGTACCACCTTGCATACCATCTACTACAACTACATCAGCACCAGCTTTTGCTGCAATTTTTACATCACTAGCAACTTTACCTGAAGCAAATTTAACCATGATAGGTACTTTCCAGTCAGTGATTTCTCTTAATTGTGAAATTTTCATTGCAAGATCTTCAGGACCTACAATATCCATGTGCCTTGCAGGAGATAATGCATCAGATCCTTCAGGTATCATCCTAATTTTAGCTACATCTGCTGTAACTTTTTCACCTAGAAGGTGTCCGCCCATACCAGATTTTGCTCCTTGACCAATTTTGATTTCAATTGCATCACCTTTATTTAAGGTATCTGCAGAGATTCCAAATCTTCCAGATGCATATTGGGCAATAAGTTTATCTGCAAGGTCTCTTTCTTCATGAAGCATTCCACCTTCACCAGTATTAGTTGCAGTTCCAGCAAGAGAAGAACCTATAGCTAATGCCATTTTAGCTTCTTTACTTAATGCACCAAAAGACATTGCCCCAATCATAATCGGAGTATCAATTTTTAATGGATTTTCAGCAAATCTACTACCGAGAACAACATCAGTTCCACAAGGTTCACGATATTTATCTAAAGGTGGTCTTGATACTTGTGCAGGAGTAATTATTAAATCATCAAATGTTGGTATTTTCCTTAATGCACCAGTACTTCTAATTTGATATTTTCCAGAATCAGATTTCCTAACAATTTCCATCATATCCGGATATTTCCATGATTCCCTATAATCTTCAGGAATAGCCTCAACTTCAATAGCCTTATTTGGGCACATTTCCATACAGATTCTACAACCAACACATCTTTCAGGATATACTGCATAAGGTTCACCATCAACTACTTCATAAACATTGTGAGGACAGTTGTTTACACAAGAGAAACATTTATGACATATTTTTTCATCCCTGTCATCACACATATACCAACAGCATCCTGGCCTATTAAAACTTCTTTTACAAAGTACTGGACTTCTTTTTACTTTATATGGCACTTTACTCTCCTCCCTCAATCTTTACCATAAATTGGTCTTGCACTTTCTGGTATAATTTTTGTAAATTTATCATAATCTTCATCTTTTAATTCAAAGTCATAATGTTCAAGAATTTCTTTTAATTCTTTTTTATCTTCATCAGTAATATCAATAATTATAGCATTTTTACCTAAACTTTGAACATCACCTAAAACAAAGATTTCACCACGAATAATAGATTCTGCTGCATCAGCACCTAAATCACCAAGGATAATCATACGACCACCCATCATGAATATACCAGTCATGAATCCAGAGTCACCACCAATGATTACAGTTCCTCCTTTCATGATTTCTCCAGTTCTTGAACCTACACCTTTTTTAACTACAATGGTTCCACCATAGATACCTTGTCCTGCACCATCACCTGCAGAACCATTTACTACGATTTCACCGCTAGTCATATTATCTCCTACAAACCATCCTGCATTACCGTTAATGGTTATATTACCTTTATCAAGCATAGTTCCAGCAAAATAACCTGCAGAACCTTCAATAACAATGCTAGTATCTTCAACAAGACCTGCAACAAGATAGTGATCTGCTCCAGGATTTTTAATAATAATTCTATCAAATTCTTTTGCATATTCTTTGATTTTTGAATTTAATTCACGAGGAGTAAGTGAGGATGCATCAATTTCCATTTCATTAGCCATTAAATCACCTTTATAACATTTTAACTTTTTTTAATTAATAACTGTTTTATTAACTAAATACCCAATATACTAATTTTAATTAAATAAATAATCTAAAAAAATTAAATCTCAAATACTCTAACTTCACCAGGATAAATTTGTTCAACTTCACTAGTATCAATTACCTGTCCAAGTGAAACTTCTTCTGAAGCTATTGCAAATATATCCTCATTTTCTGCCATTACTCCAGGCCTTAAACCTAATTTATCCTTAGCAATACCTATACCATTAGGAGTTGCTACAATATAAGAAAATGGTCCATCCATATCTTCTACTGATTGTTCTAAAGCTTCTTCTAATGTATAACCAGTAGAAATTTTATCTG
>JBJFGN010000052.1:0-3384 GCA_051892775.1 Methanobrevibacter sp.
TAAATTCTTTAAACTTATTTAATTATTACTTAAACTCTTTAATTTTAATAAAAGTAATACTTATTTTTATTTTATTGAATTTAAGTAAAAAAGTATTTAAAAGCTAATGTACAATACTATTATTATACAATAATATTGTATTAACAAAATTTAAATTGTTATTAAATTTTTAATTAATTAAAATTATGTGATATAATGAGTGAAAATAAAACTGGAATTTTACTTCTTTCACATGGAAGTAAATTAGAAGATGGGGCAGTAGTAATTAATGCTTATAAAGATATGTATACTAAAAATCATCCTGATGCTATCGTTGAAGTAGGTTTCATGGAAATTAGAAAACCTTCTATTCCTGATGCTTTTGAAACTTTAAAATCAAAAGGAGATTTAGATAAAATTATTGTTGTTCCTGTTTTCGTTGCTAATGGAATGCATACTAAAAGAGATATTCCTAAAATATTAGGTTTAGAACCAAAAGTTAAAGAAGAACATCATGAACATAGTTATAATGATGAACATCATCATCACCATCATCATGATATAGAAACAGTTGATTTTGATGGAGAAATTGTTTTAACTGAACCTTTAGGAATTGATGAAAGAATTTTTGGTATTATTGAAGATAGAATTGATGAAGCTTTATAACTTCATAATTCTTAATTTTTATCTTATTTTAAAACTTAATCATAAACTTTAGATGATTTTTATTAAATTGTGTTATAATTTAGCTATTTTTAAGAAATTATATATTTCATGCTTTTTTTTGAAGTTCTTCTAATTTTTAGAGCACTGTATTTAATTTAATTTTTCAAGTTTAAGTTGTTTAGATTATTATAAAAAATAAATTTTCTAATTTTAGAGTAATTTTTTTAATTTAATTTTTCAAGTATTAAATTATTATAAAAAATATAATTTTAACAGACTTTATTTTATTTTAAATTTAAAATTATTTTTAAACTTAATATTGATTTTTAATTATATTCTATTTTTAATGTTTAAATTATTGAATTTTATAATTTTAATTATTCTAAGTACTTTTATGTTTTTAAAAGACAATAATGGAATAATATCTCTAGATTTTTTATTTTCTATTATTATTCTTATTATAATTACAAGTTTATTATTTGGATTTTTATATTCAAATTTATCTAATGTATTTACAATTAAAGAAAATTTAGAGGAGCGCGTAATAGCAGATAATATTTCAGTTTCTATAAATTCAGTATCTTCTAATGAAATAGGATACTCTAAAATAATTCATTTAAAATCTGATGTAGTAGGTTATCCATATTATATTAAAATTTCAAAATATAATGTTAATGTTTATGATAAATTTAATCGTGGTGAATCAACTATTTCTCCAATTAATATTAAAACTAAAAATGGTGGAACTCCTCCATATTTTTTAATGAATTCTGGATTTTCTTATAAATTAACAAAAATAGAAGATAATAATATTACATATGTCATGTTTTATCGGGTTTAATTTACAATTGTGGTTTATGTTAGATAGTATAGGATAATTATCTGTGGAGTGTGGAGGGTATTGTGTTTTATGTTAGATAGTAAAGGACAATTATCTATAGAATATCTTTTTCTTTTAGTTATCTTACTTATGATTGTTATAACTAGTATTCAAGTAATATCTGAAGAAAATGAATTAAATATTGCATTGAATTGTGCAAAATCAGGGGCTTATGAGGCAACATTAATTAATAGTATATCTGTTTATTCAATTAAAGAGTATAATAGTTTATATACTAATCGTCATATATTTAATCCAAAAAAAGTTAAAATATTAAAGATTGATTATTATAAGACTAATTATAATAATAGTTTTAAAAAAACAAATATTTTAATAAGGGTTACAGCTACCTCTGATTTTAATCTTAGTCTTAGTGAAAAATCTGTTTTAGGTCAGGTAATAAATAACCGTATAAGAAGATCAATTGTTTATGGTTTTCATAATGAAGATAAAACAGATGCACCATATTATAATATTTGTTATTCTAATAATTTTGTATATAAAACTGATGATGTAGTGTGGGTTTAAATATATTTAAAAGTAAAAAATAGAAATATTTAGAAAAAATTAAAAGTATATAATGAGTTTTTAATTTTTAAAATATGTGCAAGTGATGCATTTCCTGTAAGAATTGGCATATATATAGCAACAAGAATACCTAATATACCAAATATTATACCGATTCCCCAAATAATTTTAACTGCATTTTTTTCTTTAATTGGATGTCTTAAAACTAATCTAATCATAGATTTAAATCCAGTTTCTGGTCTTACTAATTCTTCATTTTCATTAATTTGAGTAGGTTTTTGTTCTGATCTGTTCATTACTCCTGCACTATAAAATTTAAGAGATGCATCAATTATATTTGGAATCATAATAATAAATGCTACAAGTTTTACACGTCCAATAAGTGCAATTACTGCAATTGTAGCACCAATTACTAATGTTCCAGTATCTCCAGGGAAGACTTTTGCAGGTGCTTTATTATAATATAAAAATGCTATAAGTGAACCAAGTAAACTCATACTTAATATTGTAACATCATATTTTCCAAGAATTAAACATGATATTGTAAGTGATATCATTGAAATAATTCCAAGACCTGATTCAATACCATTTAAACCTGCAAGCATATTTGTAAGATTACTTGCTATTGAAACGATTATAGGTATTAAAATTAAATAAAATATTCCACTATTTTTTGGTGCAATCCATATTAATGGTAAACCTGCTAAAAATAGTAATATTAATTTTTCATATGATTTTAATGCAAGTATATCATCAACCATTCCAATCATACCAACAAGTAAAATTACAACAAGTGCAATTGATAACTCAAAGGTTAAATCAGGGTGTAATATTATTCCTATAAATATACCTATAATATAACCAAATAATATTCCTAATCCACCCATTTCTGCTACTAATGGTTTCATACTTTTATGGATATCTTTTCCAACAATATTTGCTTTTTTTAATCTTCTAATAAGATGAGGCATTATTTCTCTTGTTAAAAACCAAGAAACTAAACCACAAATTATGGCTATTACTGTAAGTGGTATTCTTGTAATTGTAAACATTATTTTACCTTTTTATTTTTTCTAATTATAATGGATTATTTAATTTTATTTTAATAAATCTTTTGTTTATTAGCTATTTGAAATTTAATGTTTAATTTTTATTAATTATTAATTATTTAAGTACTCATATTTTTATTAAAAATATTTTATTAATTGTTTTTTTAATATTTTTTAAATTTTTATTAGTTTTTTATTAACTATTATACTCTTATTTTTACTATAATCTTTGTATTATTTTTTATTTTTTTATTAAAAAAGTCTCTTATTATATCTAATTTT
>JBJFGN010000053.1:0-15832 GCA_051892775.1 Methanobrevibacter sp.
TACATTCTAAAGTATAAATTAAAACTTAAACCTGAAAACTTAACTCTTATAAATTTTAATGTATAAGTGAAAAATTTTAACTTAAAAATTATCACTTATTATGTTTAAGTTATTTCTTATATATTGTAATTTATATCTTATAAATAATATGTTAGATGATATAAGTTATAAGTTATAACTTATAAAAATCACTAATTTAAAAAAATAAAAAGAGAAATAGAGAAATGCATATTATAAGATATAATATATAAGTTATATGTTATAAGTTATAAATTATAATAAAAGCATTTTAAAAAAGAATATTAAGAGACTAAATTAAATTATAAAACATATTAAAATTATTTATTATAAATAAAATGAAAACTTATAAGTTATAATTAGTGCTATAAAAAAATAAAATAAGTGATAAAATGAAAACATTAGCAATAGATATAGGAACAGGAACACAGGATATCATTTATTATAATGATGAGAGAGAAATTGAAAACTCAATAAAATTAGTTCTACCCTCTCCACATTTGTTAATAGCTCAGAAAATAAGAAATACAAAAAATAATATATATTTTTATGGAGAAATAATGGGGGGCGGAAAATTAAAAAATGCAATATTAGAACATATGAAAGAAGGTTATGATGTTGTAATGGAAAAACACTGTGCTAAAACAATAAGAGATGACCTTAAACAAGTTGAGGCTTATGGAATAAAAACAGTGGATAAAGATGAAATGGACAAATATAGTGATTACAGTAAAATAAAACTTACAGATATTGATATAGATAAATTATCCGATTTATTAAAAGAATACGACCTTGATTTTAAATTTGATAATATTGCAATAGCCGTACAAGACCATGGATATAATAAGGATATGGGAGATAGAAACTTTAGGTTTGAAAAAATTAGAGAAAAATTAGATAAACCATTAAAACCTGAAGAATTCGGATGGTATGGAAATATACCTGCATATTATAGTAGAATGAAATCCGTAGAAAATACACTGAAAGATAAAACAGAAATAGAAATTAAAAACATCCCACTAATAATGGACACTAAATTTGCATCCATATGCGGAATGTGCTATGATGAGGAATCTAAAAAATTAAACAGTTATATAGTTACTGATATTGGTAATGGTCACACAACAACAGCATCAATAGAAAATGGTAAAATACAAGGAGTATTTGAACATCACACAAGAAACTTAACAGGAGAATCACTAGAAAAATACATAAAAAAATTAGCTAATGGAACACTCACAAATGAAGAAATATACAATGATCACGGTCATGGAGCACATATATTAAATCCAATTAAAAGAATAGAAAAAGTAATTGTTACAGGTCCAAAAAGAGGTTTAATTGAAAATACAAATCTTGATTATCATGAAGCATGCCCTGGTGGAGACGTGATGATGACTGGTACAATGGGATTAATAAAATCATTAGAATACCAATTAAATAATAAAAAAGTATAAGGAAGATAAAATGAAACTTGATCCGCATATACATAGTACTTATTCTGGTGATGCAGTAAATACACCGAAAGAAATAATAGAAAAATCAAAAACACTTGGATTAGATATAATAGCAATAAGCGACCATAACACAGTAAAAGGAAATGAGGAAGCAAGAAAATTAAGTAAAAATGATGATTTATTAGTAATTCCATCAATAGAAATCAGTAGTGAATATGGACATATATTAGGTTTAGGAGCAGAGGAAACAATAAAAAAAGGATTAAATCCCGAAGAAACTGTAGACCTTATTCATGAACAAGGAGGACTAGCAATAATACCCCACCCTTATTGTTATTATAGAAATGGTTTATTTTGTAAATATAAAAACAAAGACATAGACATTGATGGTGTAGAATCAAAAAATGCTAGATTTATACTAGGATACTCAAATTATATGGGTAAAAAATTAGCTAATGAAAAAAATATAGCAGAAATAGGTTCTAGTGATGCACATTATAAAGAATTTATTATGGATTGCTATACTGAAATAGATTGTGAAAAAGATATTGACAGTGTATTAAAAGCCATAAAGAATAAAAAAACCAAAGCATTAGGAAAAGGAACATCTAATATAAAATTAAGCAAATTCCTATTTAATAAACACGTAAGAAAATTATACAAAAATCCAATATAATTTCAATATTAAAAATAAGAAATAAAAAAATTAGGAATAAATTTTATTAAAAATGAATAAGGTGTGCTATAAGTAATATATAATCTCTAAATTAGAAAAATAAGCATTATATTAAAAATAAATAAAATTTGATGAATTAAAATAAAATACAGATATTGAATATATAAAAACAATAATATTATATATAAATAATTTAGAAATTAAATTATATAAAGATACAACAAATTGTACTTTTATAAATCAAATTGTATATCGGAGGAAAAAAATGAATCGAAAACCAATATATGAAATGGATCAACTATACGAAAATTTACAAGACAAAATAACAATCTTCGATACTACTTTACGTGATGGAGAACAATCCCCAGGAGTAGCACTTACTGTAGATGAAAAAATTGAAATCGCACAAAAATTAGATGCTCTTGGAGTAGATAAATTGGAAATAGGTTTTCCGATAGCATCTGAAGGTGAAAGAGAAACCGCTAAAGCAGTTAAAAAATTAGGATTAGATTGTACAATTTGTGGATTAGCACGAGCTGTATTAAAAGATATAGATGCTGTTATTGATAGTGATCTTGATTATGTACATACATTTATAGGAACTAGTCCTCTTCACAGAGACTATAAGCTAAAAATGTCTAAAGAAGAAATTAAAGACAAAACTATAAAAACAATTGAATATTGTAAGGATCATGGATTAGAAGTAGAGTTTTCAGCAGAAGATGCAACTAGAACTGAATGGGATTATTTAATTGATGTTTATAAAGCAGCTGAAGATGCTGGAGCTGATGTTATTAATGTACCTGATACAGTAGGTATATTAACACCAATGGATGCTAAAACTTTAATCTACGATTTAAAACAAGAATTAAAAGTACCTATCAGTACCCACTTCCATGATGATTTCGGACTTGGTGTAGCAAATACCTTAATGGGTCTCGAAGCTGGAGCAAACCAATTCCATGCAACAGTGAATGGTATTGGTGAAAGAGCAGGAAATGCTTCACTTGAAGAAATTATTATGAGTTTAGTTATTGCATACAATCATCCGATGGATGTAGATACAACTAAAATATACAATCTCTCAGACTTTGTATCAAGGGTTACTGGTATGAATATCCCACCAAATAAAGCAATCGTCGGTAAAAATGCATTTGCACACGAATCAGGTATTCATGTTCACGGTGTAATGGAAAATGCACATACTTATGAACCTATTAGTCCAGAAATAGTAGGTCAAACTAGAAGAATTGTTTTAGGTAAACAAAGTGGTGGACATGCTATCAAAGGTAAACTTGAAGAATATAACATACATTTAACTGATGAACAATTCAATGATGTATTTAGAAAAATCAAAGAATTAGGAGACAAAGGTAAAGCTGTTACTGATGACGATCTTAAAGCTTTAGCAATAAATGAAATGAACTCTGCAAAAGAAAAAGCTGTAAAGTTAGAAGGATTATCTGTATCTAGCGGAGATACAGTATCACCTACAGCAACTGTAAGACTTTCAATAAATAATGAAATAAAAGAAACTGCTGAAATTGGTGTAGGTCCTGTAGATGCAGCATTAAATGCAGTTCAAGCATTAATAGAAGACACTACCTCAATTGAATTAGAACAATATCACATTGATGCTATTAATGGAGGTACTGATGCTCTTGGTGAAGTATTTGTAAGAATCAGTGATGAAGATGGATATTATGCTACAGGAAGAGCAGCTAATGAAGATATCATTAAAGCAAGTGTACAGGCAGTATTAGATTCTATTAACAAACTTCTAATTATTAGAAAAGAAGAAATTAAAGAAAATTAAAATATTCTTACTAACTAATCAAAAAACAAAAGGAGACTTAGAAATGACAGAAGAAAATATTATATATATCGGTAGTAAACCAGTAATGAATTACGTATTAGCAGTAGTTACCCAAATGAATAATGGAAAAAATGAAGTAATCTTAAAAGCACGTGGAAGAGCAATTAGTAGAGCAGTAGATGTTGCAGAAATTGTAAGGAATAGATTTATACCTGAATCAGATATTGGTGAGATTACAACAGCTACAGATGAAATTGAAAATGTAGATGGAAAATTCACTAATGTTTCAAGTATTACAATACCTATCATAAAATAGATAAAATAATGTTTTCATCTGAAAACATTATTAAATACTACTTTTTTTGTTAATGTTTATTATTCTAAATAGAATATTAAATAATAGATTTTTTCTTAAAGAACTTATTTTATTTTAAATATTTATATAAAAACATCCATTATTTTAAAAAATTACTTTGTATAAACATTAAAAATATTAAACAGAATACTTATAACTAATAAGTTATAACTTATAATAAGAAAAAAATAAAAAAAATAAAAATAATCCATAAAATGAATTATTTACTTTTACGTTTACTATTTAATTTAAATAAAGCAACAATTACAATTAAAACAAGAATAACAACAATAATATCATAATACATATAATCAGATATTGGAGTGTTCTGTTTATTTAGATCAATGGAGTATAAATAACCATCATTAGACGCTACAAATAATGTATTACCATTTATAACCGGTGATGTTGTGATAGGTGAATTAAATAGATAAGATCCAGGATTATAAGTCATATTAACTTTTCCACTATATTTATTTAAAACGTATACAGTATCGTCAGAGGATGTGAATACAACAGAATTATTTACTAAAGCAGGACTAGATTTAATAGCACCACCAGTTAAATAAGACCATTTTATAGTTCCATCCCTTAAATCTAAACAAGATAGATTACCAGAATCATCACCAACATAAATGTTATTATTGTATCCATCAATTGACGGTGAAGAAATTACTTTGTTATCCATTGTTTGTTTCCAAAGTAAATCACCATTAGAACTATTTAAAACATATAATGTATTATCAACAGAACCAATAGCAATTCTACCATCACTATATGCTGGAGCAGATAATACTTCATCCCCAGTGGTATAATTCCATACAGAGTTTCCGTTACTAGATTTTATAGCATAAATACCTCCATTAGTAGATCCAAAATACAATGTATTATTAGATAAGGTTAATGGAGTTTTAATTTTACCTCCTGATTGTTTATCCCAATTTTCCTTACCGTCCTTAGTTGATAATGAATATACTCTACCATCATCACAACCAAAGTAAACATTATCACCATTAACAACAGCTGTAGATTCAATGGCCTTTGGTGCTTTAAAAGTCCATTTAATATTATGAGAACTTACATTAAAAGCATAAAAATGACCATTTAAATCACCGACAAACAATAAATCATCTTTAACAACTGGTGAAGCAGATACATTATTAGATAAATCATTATGCCAATTAATTGTTCCATTAATCATATTTATTGAATTTAAAACACCATCACTTGAAATTAAAAACAATGTATTATTATGAATTGCAGGTGTAGAATTAATTGATGATGAAATTTTAGAAGACCAAAGATTTGAAACAAAATTACTGTTTTCTTCAACAAATCCCATATGATCTGGAGAATTCTGGAACATAGTCCAATCTGCACTATAAATTGGACTAGTAATTAAAGACAATGATAAAATTACTGTTAAAATAATTAAAAACTTCTTTTTAAACATATTTTTCACCTATACATCCCTATCAAAACTCACAACACCTATTAAGAAGAATAATACTGTAAATCCTAAAATTACTAAAATATCCATCCATACAAATCCAAGCGAATGACCTTGAATCATTACAGCCCTCATTGCATCATTTAAATAAGTTAATGGACAAATATACGCAATTTTTTGGAATATCCAAGGCATTGTTTCAACTGGATAAAATACTCCAGAAACAAACATCATAGGCATAGAAAATGGCATAACCATTTGTGCATAATCCTCTTGGTTTTGAGCACGAGAAGATAATGCAACACCAAATCCAACAAAACATATTGCTCCAAGGAATAATAGTAATAATGTTTGTAAAATTCCTCCTTTGACAACAACACTAAAGAGAATAATAGCTGCAAACAACAATATTACTGCACGCATCATTTCAACTGAAAGTTTTGCAAATATCTTACCTGCAATAACAGTTGAAACAGATGTAGGGGTCATGAATAATCTTGCAAGCTCACCAGTTTCACGTTCACCAGCAATAGATGCACCCATACCCATCATACAACTCATCATAACAGTCATGCCCAATACAGCAGGTACTAAAAAGTCAATATATTTAATATTACCATAAATTCTATTAATTTGAAGAGCAATACCAGATTTAGCACTATTAATCTGTGATGAAACTGAATTTTTAGTAGATGCATTTTGTACTGAAAGATTTGCTTGATTTGCTTGTGTCTGTGAAGATTGAAGTTGATTGATAGATAACTGATTAAATAATTGTTGAGATGCAGGGACTATAGTTTGGGAAGCCATTTGATCTGAAGAATCTAAATATAATGTGGCCGTTTTTTGAGAATTCGTATCATCATCATAATTTGTTGGCAGTATAATAGCCGCTTTAACTTTTCCATTATCCACCATGTCCTTTGCTTCTGTAACATTATCCATAATATCTGTAACCTTAAAAACACTAGTTGATTTTATATCATTTAAAGTAGTATCTGTAAGATTACCATGAGATTGAGAGACCACAACAACAGGTAAATCAGTTAAATCTCCACCCATACCATAACCAAATAATAAAATCATTATAATTGGCATTATAATAATAGCTGCAAGACGAGAAGGATGTCTTTTTAAACTCAACCATTCCTTTTTAATCATCCAAAACATTTTTTTATATTCAAACATAATATCACTAAACCCTTGGACCTAAATCTGCTTCTGAAGTTGTCTTAATGAATACATCTTCAAGAGATGGTTCCTGAGTAGAAACTGAACTAATAATAGCGCCTTTATTAAATAATGCTTTTAAAATATCAGTAACAGCGTTATCATCAAATTTATCAATTTTAAGAGAGATTCTACCGTTTTTATTTAATTCAATACCATGAACATGAGGTAAAGTTTTCATATAATTTAAAAGTTCATCAGAAGGATTTTTAAGTAAAAATGACATTTCTTTATAAGTAAAAAGTTCTTGTTTCTGAATTTCAAGAGCTTTTTCCCTATCGGATAAAATTTTATCACTGAATTGATTGCCATTTTTAAATTGATACATACTATTACTAAGATTGATATACTCCTCTTTTTGAGAACTAATCAATTGATCTTTTAATGCCCTTGGTGAATCATAAGCAACAAGATTACCAGTACTTATAATCGCCACATTATCACATAGCATATCTACTTCGTGCATATCATGAGAACATAAAATAATTGTATGTCCAGAATCATTTAAATCTTGAATTAAATCCCATAAAACTCTTTTTGTAGTTGGATCAAGTCCGATAGTAGGTTCGTCTAAAAATAAAATATCTGGCCTATGAACTAAGCTAGCTACAAGTGATGCTTTTTGTTTTTGACCGCCAGACATTTTACCTATTCTTTTATCTTTTGCATATGAAATATCTACAAGTTCCATTAATTCATTAATCCTATCTTCCTTTTCATCAGCAGGAACACCATAGAAATCTGCACATAATTCTGCATTTTCTTTTACAGTTAAATCTTTATATAAACTAACTTGTTGAGGTACCATACCTAATAATTTACGAACCTCATTAGGATTATCATTAATATCATAACCACCAACAGTAGCTGTACCTTTTGTTGGTATTGTAAGGCAGGTTAACATCTTAATAGTTGTAGTTTTACCTGCACCATTAGGTCCTAACATACCAAAAATTGATTTATTAGGAATTTTCATATTTAAAGAATTAACTGCAGTGAAATCTTTATATTTCTTAGTTAAATCAAAAGTTTCAATTGCATATTTCATTAAATCACCATTAATAAAAATTTAATAATCTGATTTATTAATCATCATCAGGATTAGAAATCATAAAATGCTGAAATCCTATAAAATTATCAAATTTATGTTCTTTAAATTGGTTAAAGTTTCTTTTTCTCATAGAATAAAGGAATTTATTACCTTTATCAGTTAAATGATAAACTTTTATACGTTTACCATTATTAATTTTCCAATTACCTTCAATAAATTCCATGTTTTCAGCTCTTTGTAATATTGGATAAACTTTACTGGAATTAAATTTCTTAAGGATACCTTTTTCAATTTGAAATTGAAAAAATGAATCCAACTTTTTCATTAACCCATAACCATGCAAATCTTCTTTAGTTAAAAACCAAAGTATTAATAAAGGAGTCAAAGAATTAATAAAAACTTTTTGAATTTTTTTATGTTCTTTAACAAATTTCTCATCAAAAAATTCATTTTTATCAAAATCACAAGAGTTTAAAACTTCCAAAATATACCTCCAATAAAAATTATTATATCAAATTTTGATATATATCATATATAGATATACTGTAATAGTATATAAAGATATCTTAAAAATAGATTATATAAAATAAAAACATATATATAAACATGATAAGTTCAAGCCTTTATGATAATTACAGTATTGACTTTAAAGAAGAGTATAAAACAGATGAGAAATCTTACTTTTTAATATTTTATGAAGATGAAATATATTTAGAAAATAATTATATTCCATTACTTACAAAAGAAAAATTGTATAAAACATTCGATGTTGACTTTGACTTATATATTGGAACATATAAAAATAAAGCATGTTTTGTAGTAAACTTATTAAATAGAAAAAGTAATAAAGGATTCTATAACTTACATGAAGTATTTGATATAAATGAAGAGTTATTTTTAATAGGTGGAAGAGGATCACAAGTTAGAGATTGGTATAAAAATCACCAATATTGTGGAGTATGTGGACAGCACAATATAATAGATGAAAGAGAAATGATGCTTAAATGCCCAAACTGTGGTCATTTAAATTATACCAGGATTGCTCCTGCAATAATTGTAGGTATAAAAAAAGGAGATAAATTATTAATGGCATACCATAGTTATTATAAAACAAATGATTACTCTTTATTAGCAGGCTTTGTAGAGGCTGGAGAAACATTAGAAGAAGCTGTAATAAGAGAAGTAAAAGAAGAGGTAGGGATAAATATTAAAAATATTAAATATTTTGGAAGTCAATCATGGCCATTCCCCAACTCATTAATGGTAGGTTTTACTGCAGAATATGAAAGTGGAGAAATAGAAGTAGATAACTTTGAGATTTTAGATGCAAAATGGTTTAGTAGGAATGAGATAAAAAGAAGATCAAATATAAGCATATCATCATGGTTAATAGATGATTTTTTAGATAATAACTAATTCTATAAATATAAACAAAAGAAGTAAAAGATACCCTTTAGACAAAGAATTAAAAAAATATAAACAAAAGAAAAAAAATAATAAAATATTCTAAGAGAATCGTAATATAAAGTAAAAAGAAGGTAATATTATGAAATTAGGATTTTCAACATTATCTCTTTTTATGAAACCAATACAAAATATGTTTGACATTGCAAAAAGAGATGGATTTGAACTAATTGAATTATTGAGTGAAGGACCTTATATTCCATATAATTTATTAAAACACCCAGAAATTATTAATAATTTAGATAAAAAAGGAATAAGATTATACTTACATGGCCCTAATGTTGATATAAATTTAGCTAGTTTAAATAAAGGAATAAGGGAAGAATCTATTAAACAAATATGTGAAACAATAGATCTTGCAGATAAATTAGATGGTAAAGCAATAACTATACATGCTGGACAATTAGGAAGAAATGATGAAAGAATAAGGAAAGTAGTCTTAGATTATGCAATAGATTCAATTAATAAATGCATAGAGTATAGTGAAGACAATGATAAGAATGTTAAAATATCTGTAGAAAACTTGCCAAATAGATTTAACTTTATTGGAAATAGTGTAGAAGAATTAGAATATATTCAAGAAAACACAAATTCTTACATAACAATAGATACTGGTCATGCAAATACATGTGATAATTGCAGAGAATTTTTTGATTTAAATAATATAATATACTATCATATACATGATAACAATGGAAAAAAAGATCAACATTTAGTACTTAAAGAAGGTAATTTAGATTTAAGTCTATTAAAAAAAGTAAACAATGGAATTATAGAATTAAATAAATATGAAAATGTATTAAAAACAAAAAATATAATAGAAGAACTGAAATTTTGAAATTAAAATAATATCTACTAAAAAATATACAAAAAATATTGATAAAATAAAATATATATTTGACAATAATAATTATACTAATATACTATATTCAGAATTTCTATCAAATCATTAATAATATAATCAGAAGCTACAAGTAAATAATCCTCTTCAATAAAACTTTGAGCAATAGTTAATATTCCGCAATCAGCTTGATTTAATGCAAAATAATCATTAGGCCCATCCCCAACCATTGTAACATTATATCCTTCAGATTGTAAATGTTTAACAATATTCTTTTTACCTATAGGACTTGCAGTTGGAAATCCATGAGAAGAGTCAATATCTAAAAATTTAGTTAAAGTTTTAATAGCACCAATCCTATCACCAGATGCAATAAATATTTCATAACCCCTATTTTTAAGTTTGTTTACTGTATATAATGCATTATCAAACAATTTACCTGCTGTAGTAATAGTATATAAAATCTTTTTATTCTTACAATCAATAATTAGTGCAGTACCATTACATATTTCCATGTTTGGAACTTGTTTTTTCAAAATACTAAAACCATCAGTAATATCTGAAATTACTGCATTGTCATCATTTTTAATTACATCTAATATATCATCATCATTAAGATTAGTTGAACTGTAACTTACAGAAAACTCAATATTATAATCAGAAAGTAAATCTGAAATTTTAGTATTAGGATCAAGTTTTAACAAACAAGAGGTATTAAACTGTAGGATAACAAGAGCAGCAGATTCAAAATTATGGATAATCTCAAATGAATTTTTATCAGTGATAAATTCTTTATTTATGACATTTTTCAAGATTTTATACCTTTTAATCAAAGTACCAGAATTATCAAAAACAACAGCTTTCTTATTCATATTACCATTTTATAAAATTGATTAAAAGATAATATCTGTTTAATCTTATAAAAAATTATAGATTTAATAAATTTATATAAAAAATTCTAAAATAGTATAAAAAATATATTTAAAGATATAAATAAAAAACTATTTAATAGCTAAATATTTAAAGTTAAATAAATATATAATTAATTAATATAAAGATTATAAAATAAATTTTTTCATAATTAATTAATAATTTAATACTTATTAGGTGTTTCAATGAATATACTAGAAAAAGCTAATGCAATTAAAAATGGTGAAATGAAAGCATTAGATAATGTTAATAATTATATAAAAGTAATCGACGAAACTAATGATTCAATTAATGCATTTTTAGAGATTAACAAAGAAAATGCTATTAATAAAGCAAAAGAAATCGATGAAAAAATAGCAAATGGTGAAGAAGTAGGATTACTTGCAGGTCTTGTTATTGGAATCAAAGCAAATATCAATGTAGAGGACTACACTATTTCTGCAGCAAGTAAAACTCTTGAAGATTATATCGGAAGTTATGATGCTACTGTTGTAAAAAGAATTAAAGCCGAAGATGGAATTATAATAGGTATAAACAATATGGATGAATTTGCAGCAGGAAGTTCTACAGAAACATCATATTATGGAGTATGTAATAACCCGGCAGCACCTGGAAAAATTACTGGTGGTTCAAGTGGAGGAGGAGCTGCGGCTATTGCAGGAAAAATGTGTGATATAGCAATTGGATCAGATACTGGTGGTTCAATTAGAAATCCGTCTTCACATTGTGGTGTTGATGGTTTTAAACCTACTTATGGCCTTGTCTCAAGACAAGGTTTACTTGATTTATCAATGAGTCTTGATCAAATTGGTCCAATATCAAGTGATGTATATGGTCTTACACTTGCACTTGATACAATCGATGGATACGATCCTTCAGAGTGTACAACTTTAAACACTGAAATTCCTAATTTCACTGATATAGCTAAAAAAACAAAAGATGAAGAAAAACCATTAAAAGGTATGAAAATAGCTAAAGTAAAAGAATTTACTGAAGTTACTGATGATAAAATCAACAATGTCGTTGATAAAGCTATTGATAAATTAGTAGAGCAAGGTGCAGAACTTGTTGAACTAAGTTTCGATTATATTGATATTTGTTTACCAACTTACTATCTTATTAACTATGTAGAATTCTTCTCAGCTACTAGAAAATATGATGGAAGGGAATATGGTTCAAGAATTGAAGAAACTTGTGGAGAAGAAGTATTAAGAAGAATTCAAATTGGTTCTTATATTTCACAACAAGAATATAGTGGAAAATATTATAAAAAAGCTCTTCAAGCAAGATCCCTTATTAGAAATGAAATCAATAAAATGTTAGATGAAGTTGATTTAATTGTCGGCCCTACAGTTCCTAAATTACCACATAATATTGGTGATAAATTAGAACCTATGGAAATGTATGCATACGATGTATTAACTGTAATTGCAAATCTTGCAGGTATTCCGGCTGCAAGTATCAAAGCAGGTGAAGTTGATAATATACCAGTAGGATTACAAATCCAAGCTAAACCTGAAGATGACGGAAAAATCATCAAAGCTATAGCTGCATATGAATTATAAAGATTGAATTATTCAATCTGCTTTTTTTATTTTTTAAATACTAATTAAATACTATTTTTATCTTATCTTAAACTAAATGTAAAACTTAATAGAAATTCTTATTTTAAATAAATCTAATAAAGATATATAATAAATTTTAAGGTGATAAAATGACTAATCCAAAAGTGACGGTTATTGTATCAGTTTATAATGAAGAGAAATATCTTAGAAAAGCTTTAGACAGTATACTTAATCAAAGTCTTAAAGAAATTGAAGTAATTTGTATTAATGATAAATCAACTGATAAATCTCTTGATATTATAAAAGAGTATGCAAACAAAGATGAGAGAATTGTTTTAATTAACAACGAAAAAAATCTAGGACTTGGATTAAGTAGAAATAATGGATTAAAAATAGCTAATGGGGAATACATTGCATTTGTCGATGGTGATGATTGGATTAAAAAAGAATGCCTAGAAAAAACATATAATAAATCAAAAAAACTTAATACAGATATTACCATGTTTCAGATGACTAATTACAACGATGAAAATAAAAGTTTCCATGAGAATAAATGGTCTAATCTAGATGAATTAAGTAATGAATACGATAATGAAGTATTTGATGCAAGTAAAACCAAAAGTTTCCTTTTTAAATTACCGGTCAGCGCATGCCAAAAGATATATAAAAAAAGTTTTTTAGAGAATATTAATGCTAAATTCCCAGTTGGAATATACTTTGAAGACAATCCCTTTTTCTACTATGTATGGCTTAAAGCGAAACGTATTGCAATAATTAAAAAACATTATTATATAAGAAGAGTACATCCTGAATCTATTACAGGTACTTGTGATAAAAAATTCTTTGATATTATACCTAGTGGTATAGAATTATTTAAAATATTTATTGAAAATGATTTTTACAAATATTATAAAGAAGATTTGATTAATTATAGAATCGATGCATATAGACTTACTGTAAACTGCATAGATAGTAATTTACTTGGAGAATTTTATAGATTGTCGAAAGAAGAATTTAAAAAAATATATGACAGTAAATACAGAGAGGACTTCTTAAAATATATGAATAATAAAAACCTTAGAATATTTAACTCTATACTCAATACAAAAAATGTATGTCAATTCAGAAAAGACTATTTTACAATTAGTTAAATGCTAATAAATTTAAACAGCATAAATTCAAACTAATACTTAAATAAATTTAAAAAAGTATTTGAATCAAAAACTAAAATAAATGAAAAATTAAAAAATATAAACATTAAATAATTTAATACCTAAAATACAATATATAAGATTTCATAAGGGCAATAATTAAAAGAAGTTGAAAAAATGAAAATAGGCCTTACATATGTAAAAGGAGCACTTCCAGGTTATGAAAACTTTGGACATCTCCCAACAGACATAGTTAAAACTAATGGATTAGTGAATGGTAATAAAGCAAGCGAAGAATTAGATGCTTTAATAATTCCTGGTGGAAGTATAGTAGAATCAGAAGGAATACCTTATGATTGCGAACTTTCAAAAGAAATTATAAAAATGAGTAAAGAGGGTAAAGCAATAATTGGTATATGTTCTGGATTCCAATTACTTGCAAATCAGACAGATGTTGGAAGAAAATCAGAAATACCAATAATTAAGAAAGGATTAGGCATACTTGATGTTAATTTCTCACCTCTAATAAGTAATGATCGTGTAGAAGGAGAAATTGTCGGAGATTCCTTCTTCACTAAAAATATAAAAACCCCAATTACTGGTTTTCACTGTCATACATATGGACATATTGAGGGTAGTGCAAAAGAAGTTTTATATTCAAATATAAAAAGAATGAATTATTCAAATAAAACTAAAAAAATATTATCTGGTGTAGTTAGTGATGATGGAAATGTTATTGGTACCTTAATACATAGATCTCTTGACAACAATCCAGATGTTGTGAAAAATGTATTGAAATTTATAGACGCATCTGAAGAAGATACTAAATCAATATATAAAAGGAATCTTGAATTTAATAAAAACATTAATAAAGAAATCGGTATTGAAACAGATATTGGTATAAGAATACCAGGTAAAAATTGCCTTACAAAAGACCTTAAAAAACGTGACGGTAAAATGCCAACAGTAGTTTTAATGGCAAGTACTGGATCAGATTCTGGAAAAACATTTATTACAACTGGACTTGCTGGAGTATTTAGAGAAAAAGGTCTTAAAGTAGGTCTTTTAAAAGTTGGTCCAGATATACGTGATATTGTTCCTGGTTTATACCTTACAAAAGGTTATATGGAAGACTATGGAAGTATTCAAATATCTAATCTTGGATGGATGGAATTATCAAACATATTAAAAAGGCTTAAAAACTCAAACTATGATGTTGTATTAATTGAAGGGGTAATGAGCGCATTTACTGGAATATTAAATAAAAAAATACCTTATTCTACAGCTGAGATAGCCAAATCAGGAAATATCCCAGTTATATTAACTACTGGCGTTAATAAAGGAGGTATTGAATCTGCTGCGATTGATATTAGTTCACATGCTAAAAAATTAAAAGACTTTGGTATAAATATCAAAGCCATAATACTTAATAAAATATACGATATGGATATTTTCAACGAAGTTAAAGGATATATCCAAAAAGAAACTGGTATCAACACAGTAATTGGAATACCGAAAGTTAAAATCGAATCTCGTGGTGGAACTCCAGAGGTAGAAATTAAATTAGAGGACTTTGCATTAAAAGCTTATGAAACTGTGAATAATAATTTTGATATTAGAATAATATCTGATATTAAAGAAAAACCTGAATTTGATAGATACTTAAGTTTTGATGAAATTAAAAAAATCTATAATAAATAAGATATATTTTAAGATATATCTTAACTTTTTTTATATTTATTTATCAATTAGCAAATTTTAAAGAACACTCATTATTTTAAAAATTATTAAGTATAACTTATAACTTATAAGAAAAAAATCAAAAAAA
>JBJFGN010000054.1:0-3313 GCA_051892775.1 Methanobrevibacter sp.
ACATTTATTTTATTTAATATTTTTTTAATTAACTGTATTTTTTATTATAGATTATTTTAATTTATTTAATCATAATTAATTTTAATTTATTTAATTATCTGTTAATATATCTACGGTTAATTATTTTATATTGTTTATATTTGATTGTGAAAATTTATTTCTAATTTATTATTTCATTAAATTAATGTTTTTATATGACAAATTTTGTGTATCTGTTTAAACATTTTTTTAATTTTAACTAATTGTAAAATTTTTTTATATTTTTTTAAATTTTTATAAAAAAATATTAATATTATGTTTTAATATATAATTTATTAAAAAATATCATATATTAATAGTTTTAAATATATTAATATTTTTTAATTATTATTTATCTTATAAATTTCATTAAAAATTTTAATTTAGTTAATTAATATTTTTTTTAAAATATCTTTATAAGATGTGAGGATAATTATGTAATTGTTTTATATTTTTTTAAAATTTGATTATAAGATAATAATCAAATCTAAAGGTGGTTTTTTATGAATAAAATTAAAAGTGCAGAAAAAGAAACTGCAGATACTAAACAAGTTATTGAAACATTTGAAAATATTGTTAATAGTAATATTTCTCAAAAAGTTTTAAATGGTGCTCTTACATATTGTGACAAATGTGGTGAAACAAGATTAGAATCAGCATTACGTCATATTGTAGGTCTTCAAGATGATATTTGTTTTAAATGTGAATTACTTGTTCCACCAATAAAACTTATTATTAAAAAAGGTTTATCTACTTTTGATACATCTGAAGAGTCTTTTATGAGAGCTATGCAAGATGAAACTTGGATTAAGGGATTAGTAACCACATTCCAAGGTATGGCTAAGTTTGGTGTTCAAAAACCATTTGTTCCTGGTGCACCTTACCAAATAGTTTGGAATATTACTCGTAAATGTAATTTTAAATGTATTCATTGTTATGAAAATGCAGGTAAAAAAGGACCTGATGAATGTAGTCCTGATGAAATAAAAGCAGGTATTAGAAAACTTGCAGATTCTGGTGTTATTTCTTTAGCATTTTCTGGAGGAGAACCAACAACTGATCCACATTTAGTAGAATATGTTAAATATGCAACTGATTTAGGATTATATGTTTCACTTGCTACTAATGGTTATATTTGTGCTAAGAAAGAGAAAGCACAAGAACTTGCCGATGCTGGTCTTAAATTTGTACAAATTAGTTTAGATGGACTTAATCCTAAAACTCATGATGAATTTAGACGTGTTCCAGGTTCATGGGAACATGCGGTTCAAGCAATTGATAATTTTAATGATACTGATGTATTTGTAGAGGTTTCAACTACTGTTACACAAAACAATAAAGATGAAATTCCAGATATGATTGATTTCATGAGAAAGAAAAAAGTTGGATGGTTTATGTTATATAATTTTATTCCAACAGGTAAAGGTTCAGAAGCAAGAGAACTTGATTTAAGTCCTGAGGATAGATTTGAATTATTAAATCTTATTTATCAAGAGAATGGTAAAGGGGATCTTCAGGTATTATCTACTGCTCCACAGTTTGCAGATGTTGCAATTCATACAAATCCTGAAGATGTAGATAGGGATGATGGTAAAACATTAATTCCAACTCACTTTTATAATGTTGAATATAGTAATCCTGCAATGATGGAACTTTCAAGATTTATTGGTGGTTGTGGTGCAGGAAGATTTTATTTAGGAATAGAACCTAACGGTGATATTTATCCTTGTGTTTTCTTCCCACATGATCCTGTCCTTAAATTAGGAAATATTAAAAAAGATAATCTTGATGATATTTGGATTAATAATAATGTATTAAAAGAATTAAGAGATAAAGATGCTCTTAAAGATAGTTGTTCACAGTGTGAATCAAGATTTATTTGTGGTGGTTGTAGGGCTAGAGCATATACCATTACTGGGGATTATCTTGCAGGTGATCCTGGTTGTGTAAAGTATGGGGAGTATATGGCTAAACACAATTCTAATTAATTTTTTTCTTTTTTATTTTTTTTAAATGGCTCTGTTGAAAATCAATTTATTTTAAATTTAAAAAAAGGATTAAATTTCAAATTTAAAGAATTTTAACAAGTATTTTAAAGTTTAATATTTAATTTTATATTTAAAACTTAGTTAATTTATTTAAATTAAATTTTTAAATGAATTGATTTTTATTATAAACTATTTTTTGTATTCTATGATTTTTCTATTAGTTTTAGTGTCGTGTTTTTTATTGTACTTTTATTTATATTTGCTTGGTCTTAGTGTTTGAATCTATGTTTTTTAGAATTTTTTATTTATGAATTGTATTTTTAAATATTTTTTTATTATTTTGTTCATTTTTTTATTTATTTTATATTCTTATTTGAATTTTATTTTATATTTTTATTTATATTACTAGAAAAAACAATAAAATTATATATAATGTATACATAAGTTATTATTAAATTTATAAAATTTATATCTATAAAAGGATAAGGAGATTTAGATATGGATAATTCTAAAGAAAAGATTGACATTAATTTAATTCTTGCAAATAGTTTAGCAAATTTGCTTGTTGAGAAACCATTTGAAAAAATTAAAGTTATAGACATTTGTAAAAATGCAAATATTCCAAGAAGTACTTTTTATTATCATTTCAATGATAAATATGAATTATTAGAGTATACAATTAACTCTTTATCTGATAAACTTACTAAACAAGTTATAAATGATTCTTCTAATGATTTTTTACAGTATATTGATAATTTTGTAAAAGTTTTTGTAGAATATTTAAATGAAAATAAAAATCTTTATATTTCATTAATTAATAAAAATAAGGACGATTTTACTTTGGGTATTTTATTTAATATGGTTTGTTCTGATTTAAAAGAAAGATTGTATGAAGAAAAGGTAAAAGGAAATATTAATCCAAATATTCCTATTGATTTTATAGCAGAATTTTATATTGGTGGATTTGCTAGACTTAGTCAATTTTGGTTACTCCATACAGATATTTATGATTCTAATGATTTGTATAATGCACTTTCTTCATTGTTTTTCCATAATCCAAATAATAATATTTTAAATCATTAATTTAAATCTTTTTTTTAAAATAAGTTTTTTTTTAATTATATATTAAGCCTAATTTAAGCCTTTTTTAAACATCGAATAATAAGTATATTTCTATTTTTTCGATTGTTTAATTTTTATATTTTATTTTTCAATATTTTTTGTTTATTTTTTTAAATGTTTTTTTTATTTTGTTTTTAATTTTTAGGTTTTTTATTTTAATTTTTTAATTTTTTTTATTAATTTTC
>JBJFGN010000055.1:0-3302 GCA_051892775.1 Methanobrevibacter sp.
TCTAATTCTTTCCAGTACAATACCCAATTAACTAATCATTAGTAACTGTCTAATTCTTTCCAGTACAATACCCAAATTAAGCTAATCTACCATTAGTAAATTATTTAGCTTTTTCTTCTAGGTATAAATACACAAGAGAGTAATGTAATGATTAAAACGATTATAGGAATACCAGTAACAGGACTATTTTCAACAAAAATAGCTGCATTATTATTATTTAAGCCATTTTCATTATAACCATAATTACCAATATTACTGTTATTGTTTGCCTTATTATTATCTGCTTTATTGGTGTTATTAGTATTATTGGTATTGTTTGTTTTATTGGTGTCATTTGATATGACTTGGACTTCCGTACTATTAATTGTAATATTGTCAATTTCATGGGTATTGACAACTATTGCATTAGTAAAATTACCTTCTTTTACTGCTTTAAAGTACAATGTAATGTTGGCAGTTTGATTAGGCTCTAAATTATTAGAGTAATAAAATGCATTATTTTTATCGTTCACAGTCCAGTTGTCACCACTAAATTTAATATATCTTAAATTTTCTGGAATATTCTCATTAAAGCAGACTTTAGTAAGATTATAATCACCGATATTTTTAACCACAACAATATATGAAAGTTCATCACCTAATTTAACAGCAGTAAGGTTTGGGGTTTTATTTATAAAAATTTTTGCTTCAAATATAGGCAACTCTAAAGTCTGATAATCAATAGTAGCATATAATGTGTTATTTGTAGTGCTTTTAGAATATAAGGTATTTAATTTATTATCTACCAAAGCCCCGGTTTCAGGATCATATACACCGGTTTTTGCAGTGAAACTTACATTACGTATTGGTAAATACTGGTTAAAACCATTAATATTTTTACCATCAGTATATTGGGTTAAACCGGCAGTCAAATTATATGTATTACCAACAAACATAACTGTTTCATTACTTACAAAGGTCATTAAAACCCAATTATGATTAACAATACCATTTTCACTATTATTGGTATATCTGTCAATTGGATTTTTATTAGAACCCCACCAGTTATAGGTCAAATTAACACTATTTTCCCAATAACCATTGCTAACAACATCATGGTTATCATTATCAGGATTATCTATAATAACACAGTTACTAATGTTACCACCACATATACTTATAGCACCTACTTTAGGAGCGGTGTTGTTAATGAATATATTGCCTTCTATGATATCAATACCATAGTTATATTCTCCTTGTTTATTACAAGAGATTGCACCAGCTTCTGAACGTGCAGAGTTATTAATAAATGTGGAATTATATATTCTACCAAGATCCTCATCAGAGATATATATTGCTCCAGCTTCTTCTGCGGTGTTATTATAAAATGTAGAATTAATTACAGTAAAATAATGATAACCATATGGTGTGTGGGAAATAGCACCACCTTGTCTAGATGCAGTACAATTAATGAATCTTGAAGATCTGACGGTAACATTAACATTAATACCATCATTAAGTATTGCACCACCACCATAATTTAATGCAGTACAGTTAATAAATGTACAGTTATTAACATTAGATGCAGTACCATCATCATACCATATTGCACCACCTCCAGAAGCGCTAGTGTTAATAAAACTGCAGTTATTAAAGTCTAGAATATTAGTTTCAGAACTTATGTATAATGCTCCACCATCACCACCACTACTTGTATTAATAAAGCTGCAATTATTAAATATTATACTTCCATCCTCAGAACCACTATATGAGCATATTGAACCACCATCAGATTCGGAATGTGAATTAATAAATTTAGAATTTGATATTGTAGTATTGTAAACATCGCTTTCTAAATAGATATCTGATCCTTCATTAGCATAATTATTATTAAACAAACAATTATTAATAATTAGGTTCTCACTTGCATCGTCGATTGTCCCATAGGAACAGTTATTATTAGTAAAGTTTGAATCAGCTATTGTTGTATTGATATTACCATCAGTACAGATAGCAGATCCTGAAAACACCACGTGAGTATAATTACTGATTAAATGATTATCATTAAAGAGACAATTTGATATGTTAAGATTAGAATCTTTAGAAAAAATTCCACCACCATTAACTGCAGCGTTTTTCTTATAATTATCATCAGCACTGAAGTTAACATTAGAATTAGTGAAATTGGAATTATTAATATTTGCTGTAGAATCTAGAAGATGAACAGTTCCTCCATTAACAGATAAGAATTTAGTATAGTTAACTAAATTTATATTAACTGTATTGTTATTAAAACTACACCCATCAATATTTAGTTTACTCCTGTTAGCAAATATCGCTGTTCCAGATTCATTGTTCATACCATTTATTAGCTTTAAGTCATTTAATTCCAAACTTGAATCACTTATATTAAATATCCTAGCAAGATTTGATCCATCCAATGTATGTCCATTACCATTAATAACTAAAGTTTTACCATTAATTGTAATGCCATTAGGTAGATTGTCGTTTTCAGCATATTTATAATCCCTATCTAAATCGATTGTTCCATTTGTATTAGAATCAATTAATTTCTGTAGGTCACTGAAACTACCGCCATTGCCATTGTCATTTAATATAATTTGAGAGCCATCTCCAGAATTGAGTTTAGTATTATAATCACCTGCAATGTTTGAATTATTATTTAAATCCAAATTAGAACTTTGAATACTATCACTATGTGAATCGGTACCATTGATTAAACTACTGTCTGTAGCGGATACACTAAGCAAACAAAGAGAGAATAATAGAATGATACTTACTACGAGGATTAATTTCTTTTTTAACATATTTTCACCTCCTTGTAAACTATATAGACAATTAAAACAATATTATATTTTTACAATTGAAATAAATTTTAAATTATTAAATAAAATACTATTTTTATTAAATAATATTGAATAAACATCTATCATTAAGCAAAAAAACTTAATGAGTATAATATGTATTATTTAATATTTAAAAGTTTTTACTATTTAAAATCAAATAAACCATAAGTTTAATAAAATAAAATTTAAAAAATCAACTAAATTATAATTTAATACCTAAATAAATTGTTTAATATCCTTTAAAAACTTTTTTAATCAATTAAATAAAGATAAAATAAGAAATTAATAAAATGATAAAAATGAACAAAACAATAAAATGATAAAAATTAGACCCAAGTTAAATTAAAAATCATTAAATAAAAATACATAATTAAACTTAAAATATAAAAATATTAAATAAAAAAATCAGTTTAAAAGGAAAAATAGATTAAATAAAGAAAAAATAAAGAATCAATA
>JBJFGN010000056.1:0-3291 GCA_051892775.1 Methanobrevibacter sp.
GAAGTTAAAGAATTAGGTTATAATTTCTATATTAATAATGTCCCAAAAGAAGATTTGGATTTTTTGCTTGAAATCAATGTTAAAGGATTCGAGTTCTTAAGAAATATTCCGGCAGAAAATAAAAAGAAATATACTATCTCATATTGCTTTAATATCATCAATACGCAATCTAAAAAGAAACAATTAATTAACCATCAGATTACCCCATTAAAACTCACTAAATCCGGAGAGATTTGGTTAGCTATTTGCGTCGCTTCTATTCCGTCTAATGGTACTGCAGGAGAAATTATTATGTCTTTGGATGGAGCAAATACTCTTTGGAAATATAATCGTATTAGCAAAAAATGGAAAGAAATGCCTCGTTTTGAATTAAAAGATATTGAACTTAATGTTCTTAAATATTCTGCTATGGGTTATACCATGAATGAAATTGCAGACTTAGTTCATCGTTCGTTTGACTCTGTTAAGGTATATCGAAAAACAATTCTTGAAAAACTTGGTGCAGACAATATTACTGAGGCTATTAATATCGCTATGAATTTTAGATTGATTTAGCCTCTGCAATATGTGAATGAGCTATTGATATTCAATGCCAACGAACAATGTCTACTCATAAATTCTAACATGCCATTTCTTTCAATACAAATCGGAATAGTTTTAGAACCTAAGTATTCAATACCCTCATCAAGAGTTCTTGCTTCTAATCCTAATCCATTTATGGCTCTTAATAGCTTACTGTCACATTCAGCATACATTAAACCGTCTTGATATTTGCATATTGGGGCAACTGCATACATCATCAATACACGAAATAAATTCATGCGTGTTGAATTTGTTCCACCTGATTCAACAGCAAATCTTCCGATATGCCATATATTAGATGATGTTTTATGTTCTCCTTTTGACAAAGGATTAATTCCAAATAACTTAGTAATAGGTAATTCGTCCGTTTTGTTCCATTGCATAAGCCGAATTGCTCCTATGATTTTATTCTTGTTATTTTTTGCTACAAAAATTTTAGAATTTTCATAATAAGAACATTCTTCTTTTAATACATCTTCCAGTTCTTCTTTCTGCGTAATGGTTAATTCGGTGCAATCATAATTTTGATGATGTTTATAGTTCTCTTTTACTACAAACATTGCTAAATCTGATAGCCCATTTTTAGATAATTGCCATATTGAGAAATTATCATAGGTGGCGATTAATTTATCCATTTTACTATTGTATTATTTATATATTTAATGCTAACGAACAATTTCGTCCTATAAACTCTCTCATTCCATCTCTTTCTATGCAGATAGGAACTGCAATTGAACCCAAATAATCTTTGCCTTTATTTAATAAAGCTTTAGCCTTTATTCCTAATTCTGTAATCATCTTTAACAATGAATTATCACATTCTGCAAACATAATACCATTTTTATATCTACAAATTGGAGCTATTGCATAAATAATCAAAATCTTAAATATTTCTGCACTGGTTGCTTTTTCACAATCGGAATCTATCGCAAATCTTCCGATGTGCCAAATATTTTCATTTGTTCTATCTGTAACAATATATTGCATTGGATTCAAACCAAATAATCGCGTTATCGGCAATTCATCATTTTTATTCCATTGCATTAATCGTATTGCTCCGATTATTCTATTATCATTATCTTTTGCTACAAATATTTTTGAATTATTATAGTTTGATAATTCTTCACTATATACTTTATTAAATTCATGCCTTGGATAGTTCTCATTTCTGTAGTTTTCTTTCATTACAAATGAAACGAACTCTATCAAACTTTCTTTTGACAATTGCCAAATTTTATATCCTTTATGCGTTGCAATTAATTTATCCATATGCTTTTTTATTTGCAAAGTTATAGCCGCTTCAATTCAAAATCTATACCCAAAAAGGTAATTCCATGCTATAAATCAAAGAATTACCCAAATGGGTAATTATATAAACAACGAGGTCTAGCCTTTTAAATGACAAGACCTCGTTGGGGGATATTATATATGCTATTGCTAACTTTTTGTAGTTGATAGATAAAATTGTGGATATCTTTTGAATGACTTTCCGACTGCGATATCAAATAATAAATTTGCAGTAAGCCCACCAACAATCCATGAAGCAACAGCCAATTGCGGTGGTGGCAATTCACCTTTCTCATTCTCAAATTGTTCTAATATTTTTTCTAACCACAACCGAGGACCTCCCCAATATCTATAATAATTTGCAATATGTTTTACAAATTGAACTTCAAAATTATGCCAATCCTTATTTAAGTCAATTAATTGTTTCCCACTAGGATCGACGACTGTTATTAGACCAGCCCAACCTATGTTATAAGGATGAACGACTGGAATATTGAATTTTTTACAGACTTCATCAAATACAAATGGGATATCAGATTTAAAATCTAATGCATTTATTGCTATATCATGTCCTTTTACCAACTCTTCGACATTCTCATGGTCTATAAATGCTTGAACTGTGGTAATTTTTGCGTTAGGGTTGATTTCTTCTAATCGACGCTTGAGTGCTTCAACCTTATAATCTCCAATGTCCACAGTTTTGTAATTTTGACGATTTAAATTAGATAATTCTACTTTATCTCCGTCAATTAGAGTAATAATTTCAAATCCCAAGCGTAATGCACATTCTGCAATTACACTTCCTAATCCAACTCCTCCCAACAAAATTTTGGTTTCTTTTACTTTACATTGCTCTTCCGGAGTAATGTAAATTCGATTTCTTTGATATCGTTCTTCCATAACTTATAATTTTTTTACAAAAGTATTAGGTATAAATTCCTTATAAAATACCCAAATTGGTAATTTTTCTACTTCTTACTCGAAAAAATGGAACTTATTAATATATTACATTATTATATATTATCTGTTTCAGGGAGCATATGTAGATGTACCTTTGATTCTTGGTTTTGGCTATTCTATCGGTCGCAACCGACTTCTGTAAACATCATTTTATCCTCTTATCCTACTTGTGAGATTCGCTTCAAACTTGGTTTGAGGTGAGTCTCACTTGGTTTATAACCAACCGTGTACCGGCTAAAGCCGATATACACTGTTCTCTCACGCTCGAATACTCTCATTTGACCTACACAAGGAGCGAGCCGAGTGGTTCTTCTTTTATTACTGTCCGCTAAACTTTAAGGATAGCAAAAATGTATGGCTCGAACGCTGATATAGATAGGCTTGCTTAGTAAGAGTAAGGCGGAATGTCGCTCACCGAACATTGGCTGCTGCACTCGGATTCGGACGTTGTAGGCACGGAAA
>JBJFGN010000057.1:0-3209 GCA_051892775.1 Methanobrevibacter sp.
TATAAATTAATATAAAAAGTAATTATTTTTTCAAAAATATAAGAAAAAATAATATAAATATTTATTTTTAAACATTATTTCAAGTAAATTTAATATAAGTTTTAAAATAATTATATTAATATAAAAATAGTAAAATTTACTATTAAAATAATATGCTTAAATAATTATATATTTATAATAAATTCATTACATGTTATAAAAACGAGGTGTTTACATGGACGATGAAAAAATTGTAAAAGGTACCACTACTGTTGGTATTACTTGTAAAGACGGAATTGTTTTTGCATCAGAAAGAAGAGCTAGTATGGGAAGTTTAGTAGCTCACAAAGTTGCAAAAAAAATATTTAAAATTGACGATCATATAGCAGCAACTATTGCTGGTAGTGTTGCAGATGCACAAAATTTAATGAAAGTAATGCGTGCAGAAGTTTCATTATATAATTTAAGGAATGGAGAAAAAATTAGTATTGATTCTGCAGCTACATTAACTGGAAATATATTACACTCACAACCAAGAGGAGTACAAATTCTTCTTGGAGGTGTAGATGATGAAGGTTCATCTATTTACTCACTTGATGCTGCAGGTGGAGTAATCAAAGATACATTTATATCAACTGGATCTGGATCTGTATTTGCATACGGTGTCTTAGAAGACAGATTCCATGAAGATTTAAGTATTGATGAAGGTATAGAAATTGCATTAAGAGCAATTAAATCTGCTACCGAACGTGATACTTTCTCTGGAAATGGATTCTTAGTAGCTACTGTTACAAAAGATGAAGGATTCAAAATGTTAGATAAAGAAATAGTTGAAGCAAAAGTAGAAGAAATTAATAACTAATTTTATTAATTTTTTATTTTAACTTATTTTTTCATAAATAAATTTATAGATGAATAAATAATTATTCATATGATTTTAGAGTTTATTAAACTCTAAACTTATTATTTTTAAATTATGTTATTTAGTTAATAATTTAATAATTTTTTAATGAAATTATAACTAAATACCTTTTTACTAATCAATTATTATTATATTATTTAATAAATAATTGAAATTCAAAATTTTTAAAAAGAACTTATTAAATGTAATTTTATTATTTTAATAGACTATTTTTCAAAAGAAGTGATTATATGGCTTCAGAAATCTTAGAAGAAACTAAAAAAACAATTATAAACAGATTACCTGAAAGGGTAAAAGTTGCTAAAGTAGAATTTGAAGGACCAGAAATTGTAATTTATACAAAAAACCCCGAAATCATAACTGATAATGGAGACCTTATCCGTAATTTAGCAAAAGACTTAAGGAAAAGAATCATTATTAGATCTGATAAAAGTGTTTTATTAGACCCTGAAGAAACAATACAAAAAGTAAAAGAAATTGTACCAGAAGATGCAGAAATAAGTGATATTTCATTTGATGATGTTACTTGTGAAGTAATAATTGAAGCTACAAAACCAGGATTAGTTATTGGTAAATATGGGGTAACCTCAAGAGAGATTGTCAAACAAACAGGATGGGCTCCAAAAATATTAAGAACACCTCCAATTTCATCAGAAATCATTGGTAGAATAAGAACCATATTAAAAAATAGTAGTAAAGAAAGAAAAAAATTCCTAGAGGATCTTGGTAAAAGGATTCATCAAGAAACTAAATATGATAATGATTGGGCAAGATTAACTTCAATGGGAGGATTTAAAGAAGTAGGAAGATCATGTATGCTTCTTCAAACACCAAATAGTAGAGTTCTTCTCGACTGTGGAGTAAATGTTGCAGCTACTGAAGATAAAGATGCATTTCCATATTTAAATGTTCCAGAGTTCAATATCCAAGAATTAGATGCAGTTATCATATCTCATGCACACCTTGATCATATTGGTTTCTTACCTTACTTATTCCATTATGGATATGAAGGACCAGTATATTGTACAACACCAACTTCTGATTTAATGACTCTTTTACAATTAGATCATATTGATATTGCTCATAGAGAAGGACATCCATTACCATTTAATGTAAAAGATGTACAAAAATGTATTAAACACACAATATGTTTAGATTATGGAGAAGTAACCGATATTTCACCAGACATAAGGTTAACCTTACATAATGCCGGACATATTTTAGGTTCTGCTATAGCACATATGCATATTGGTGATGGTCAACACAACCTCGTTTATACTGGAGATTTTAAATATGAAAGAAGTAGATTATTAGAACCAGCAACCACCAGATTCCCAAGAGCAGAGACAGTTATTATGGAAAGTACTTATGGTGGACATGAAGATATCCAACCATCAAGAAACAATGCAGAAAAAGAAATGATGAAAGCAATTTATAAAACTCTAAAACGTGGTGGAAAAGTTTTAGTACCAGTATTTGCTGTAGGTAGGGCACAAGAATTAATGATTGTACTTGAAGAATATATGCGTCATGGAATGATTGATGAAGTACCAATATACATTGATGGTATGATATGGGAAGCAACTGCGATACACACTGCAAGACCAGAATACTTAAGTAAAGATTTAAGAGATCAAATTTTCCATATGGGTAGAAACCCATTTATCTCAGATTACTTTAAAAATGTTTCAAACAATATAAATAGAAGAGATATTGTTGAAGGAGAACCATGCATCATTCTTTCAACTTCAGGTATGTTAACTGGAGGAAATTCTGTTGAATACTTCAAAGCATTATGTGAAGATGAGAAAAACACATTAATATTTGTAGGTTATCAAGCAGAAGGATCTTTAGGTAAAAGAATACAAAGAGGAGTAAAAGAAATACCATTAGAAGTAGATAATAAAACTGAAGTATTCCATGTTAACATGGAAATCAATACAATTAATGGTTTTAGTGGTCACTCCAATAGACGTCAACTTATGGACTATGTAAAAAGATTAAGCCCAAGACCTGAAAAGATTCTTGTATGTCATGGAGATCCTTATAAAACTGTTGATCTTGCAAGTAGTATACATAGAAGCTTTAAAATGGAAACAAAAACCCCATTAAATCTTGAAGCTACTAGAATACAATAAATTTTAATAATTTAAAAAAAAATTATTAAAATATAATTTTTAATAATTTAATTATTAAGATTCTTATTTTTAATTAATAATTTTTATAATAAAAACTTAAACTATAAGATTAATTTTTAGAATAATAATTTTGATTATATTTAAAACTTAATCTATTTTCTAAAAAATGT
>JBJFGN010000058.1:0-15228 GCA_051892775.1 Methanobrevibacter sp.
ATTTATATATTTTTTAAATTTTTTGTTTTAAATAATACAATATTATATTATTTTTATAAAAAAATTAAAATTTTTATAAATTTTTTAAAAAGATATTTATATAATAATAAACTATTTTTTATTATAGTTAAATTATAGGGAATTTATAATTTCTATATAAACTATTTATAATTTTAATTAAAAGGTGTTAAAGATGGTAAGTTTAACTCAAACATTTAGGGAAGGATTTGATTATGCTAAGCAAGACTATAGATCTTACCTGATTATTGGAATATTTGGTATACTTCTTAGTTTAAGTTCTGTTCTTAGTCAATTAGGTCTTAAAAATAGTGTGGTATTCGGTGTTGCTAGTATAATATCTTTTATATTTTCATTAATTATTTGGGGTTATGAATTACGTGTAATTAAAGAAAATATTGAGGGAAATGATATTCTACCTGAATTTTCATTTGAAGATGATTTGGTTGGCGGAATTAAACTTTTTGTTTTACAAATTATTTACTTTATAATTCCAGTTATTATTATATGTATTACTGCAGGAATATCTCTTATAGGGACTGTTTCTAAATATCCAAACTTAAATATAACTAATGTTAGTTCATTAACTAGTATTTCTCCAAACGTATTATATAATGTTCTTGGTGCATTAACTTTTACCATTATTATTGGTGTAATATTATTTATTATATTTGGACTTCTTTCAATGTTTGGTCAATGTAGATTAGCAAAAACTAATAGTTTACGAGAAGGTATTAGTTTTTCAAATTCTTATAATGAATTAAGAAAAGCAGGTATTTTACATACATTAGGATGGATTATCTTATTAATAATTATTATGGTTGTAATTGGAATTGTTGGATCAATAATTAACTTAATTCCATTTGTTGGTGTAATAATTAGTAGTTTATTAATATTCCCATTAACAATATTATTAGTAAGTTCTGCATTAGGAAAATACTATAAATATGAAATTTTAGAAGAGTAACTTTTATTCTTCTATTTTTTTTATTTTTCTGGTTTTAATATTTTTCATTGATATTGGCTTATCTTATTTTTGGATTTAATTTTGTATTTAAATAAATATTTTTTCTTTATTTTGATTTTATTGATAATTTGCTTTATTTAAAATTTTAATTTGTTAAAATCTATTGTTTTTAAATTTAGAATAGTTTATACCATAAATTTAACTAGTTTCAACAAAGTCTATTTTTCGTTTTTAAATTTTGTGAAATAAAGTTTTTGAAATAAGTTTAATATTCTTTATTATGTTGGAATTTTGTTTAATTTTAATTTTTTATTAATATAATATGTTTTCAATCTTTAATTTTTAAATAATTATTTTTACTTTAATATTTTTTATTTTTAAAAATTTTTATTTTATTTTAATAATTTATAATAATTTTTATATATTTTAAAAAATAAATTATTATTAATTATTTTTTTTTAAAAATTTTATAATTTATTTTAATATATTATGGTGATAATTTGATTGTTAGTGGTTCCGCTTCTCAAAAATTAGCTGCTTCAGTGGCTAAAGAATTAAACGATGTTTTTGTAAGAGTAGAAACTAAAAAATTTCCAGATGGAGAAAGGTACCTTCGTGTACATGGGGATGTTGATAAAGAGGTTACTATTATTCAATCCACTGGTTATCCTCAAGATGAACATCTTGTTGAACTATTATTTTTAATTAAGAATCTTAAAGATTTAGGGGCAGAAAAAGTTCGTGTTGTTGTACCTTATATGGGTTATGCTAGACAAGAGCGTAGATTTCATGATGGTGAAGCAATCTCTGCAAAAATTGTCTCTGAACTAATTGAACTTGCTGGTGCAGATGAATTTGTTTCTATTAATCTTCACGAGGATTGTGTAAGGGATTTCTTTAATATTCCTGCTTATAATCTTTCAGCAATGCCTGCTATTGCAGAGTACATTGATAAAGTTGTAGACGATCCTTTAATTATCGCTCCAGATAAAGGTGCTTTGGGATTTGCTGAAGAAATTGCAGGTATTTTAAATTGTAATTGTACTTATCTTAAAAAAGTAAGGTTAGGTCCAGATAAAGTAGAAACTACCATTGCTGAAGTTGAGGATGGGGAAAACAATAAAGTTAATATCTCTTCAGTAAAAGGTAAAGAGGCTGTTATTATTGATGATATTATAGCAACTGGAGGTACTATTGTCAATGCTATTAATATTTTAAAAGAGCAAGGTGCAAAAAATGTACGTGTATGTTGTGTACATCCAACTCTTGTAAATGATGCGGTTTCAAAAATTTATGCAGCAGGCGCTCTTAATCTTGCAGGTACTGATACTTTAAAATCTGATGTAAGTTTTATTTCTGTCGCTAAAATAATTGCAAGTCATTTAAATGATTGATTAGTTTGAAATTTCTTGATATCCTAAATTTAGTTAATAATTATTATAAATTTAAAAATTGATTTTATAAAATTAAGATTTAAAATAAAATATCTTTTCAATAAAATCTTTTTTATTATTCTTTTGAGGTAATAACAATGCATGAATTATCAATGGCTCAAAGTATTATGGATTCTGTTTTGGATAATGCAGAAAAAAATAATGCAACTTCAGTTACTAGTGTTACTTTAGAAATTGGTACATTAGCTATGCTTAATCCAGAACAGGTTAAATTTTTACTTAATGTATTAAAAGAGGATACTATTGCAGAAAATGCTGAATTTATAATTGAAGAGATTCCTGTTAAAATTAAATGTAGGGATTGTGGTTATGAAGGTGGGGCTATTGTAGATGATACTGATCATTATGCTCCAATGGTTAATTGTCCAAAATGTAATACCTATAGGGTGGATATTACTAATGGTAAGGATGTTATCGTAAAAAATATTAGTATTGAAATACCTGAGGATAATTAATTTATATTTTCTTTTTTTTTATTGGTTTATTATATTTTTTAGTAGAATCTTTTAATTTAAATCTTTATTTTATTTTTTTTATTTTATTTTTAATTATTATTACTTTTTTTAAGTTTTTTAAGATATTTTATTACTTTTAAACTTATTTAATAATAATTTTTCATATTTCAATAAAAATAGTTATATAAAAGAAATGTTATACTTATATAATAATGTAATATTCATATAATTATATTTATTAATATATTTTTATTACTTTAATATTAGGACATTTAGATTAAATTTAATTTGAGGAGATAAAATGCATAAAATAGCAGATGTTAAAGTTGCTGAAAATATAATGAAAGCCAATAAAAAATTAGCTGATGACAATCAAAAAATTTTTAATGATAATGATATTTTTTGTGTTGATTTTGTAGGGGCTATTGGATCTGGAAAAACATCTCTTATTGAACAATTTGTGGATGCAGTAGATGAAAATGTAGGAGTGCTTGCTGGGGATGTTATTAGTAAGTTTGATGCTGAAAGAATTGAAAAACATAATGTTCCTGTAGAAGGTTTAAACACTGGTAAAGAATGTCATTTAGATGCTCATTTAGTAGAGCATGGATTAAGTCATTTACCATTAGATGATTTGGATTATGTTATCATTGAAAATGTTGGAAACTTAATCTGTCCTGTTGATTTTGATTTAGGTTCCCATATGAGGGTTGTTGTTGTAAGTGTGACTGAAGGTGATGATACTGTAGAGAAACATCCGCTTATCTTCCAGACATCTGATTTGGTTATTATAAATAAAATAGATCTTGCTGATGCAGTAGGTGCAGATGTTGATAAAATGGTTTCTGATGCACATAGAATAAACCCTGATGTTCAAGTAATTACTATGAGTTTAAAAGAAAATAAAGGTTTAGATGAGTTTATTGATGCAGTTGAAAAAGCAAAGGATTCAATTGAATAAACTTTTTTTATTTCTCTATTATTTTTTTTAATTATGCTTCATTATCTAATTCTGTTTTTTAGTTTCTTTTTGTTTAAAATTTATTTATTTTTAAATTAAATCTTTTAAACCATTATTTTTAAAGTTGAATGCATTTTTATTTAATTCAAATTATTTTACTATTATACCAATCAAAAATTTTATATATTATATAATATTGAAAATATAGTTATATACTATTTTTTTTATTGTGTGTTAAAAATATGTGATTGTTATGGTTAATTATACAAGTGCTTATGTAAAAAAAATTAAAAATAAGAAAAAACAAATGGTTCTATCTGGAATATTTGAGGATTCTGATATTAAAGAGAATCAGCATGTTTCAGTTATTGATTATAATGATTTACAGAATATTGTTAAATCTGAGGGATTTGATGATTCTGAAAAATTAATTAGAAAGAATCAAGAACTTAATGAAGAGCTTGAATATCAGAAAAATAAAGTTAAAGAATATAAAAGGAAACTTGATGAAAAAGATGAAAATATTCTTAAACTTATAAACAAAATAGAATCTCTTAGAGAAAGTAATGCCTCTCATGATGGAGCATATTTTGAACATAAGTATATGGATACTCTTGAATACGTTGAGCAATTAAAGGATGAAATTAATTATCATAATCAACTTTTATTTAATGCTCAATTGAAAATTTCTGGAAATATTGATAAGATAGTTAATGAAACTGTATCTCAAGCAAATCAGATTATATCTGAAGTTCATGATTCTAATTGTAAAAATTTTGATGATGCATTAGAAGAGGTAGGTATTAATATTACTAAACATAATAAATGCCTTGCTAATAATATTCAACAAGAGGTTAAAAAACAAAATAAAGAATTACATGAAATGTCATTGTGGGATTTAGTATTCCATAGAAAAGATTTTAATTTTTCAATTAATACTGAAGATTTAGATGAGGATGTTAATACTAAATTCAAATCTCCATATAATTTATTTGAAAAACCAAAATTTGAGCTAGATTCAAATAAAGTTAAAAAAGACTATGATTTATATGATTTCCATAAATTATGGATTGAAACTAAAAAGAATAATGAGTTTCAAAAGAATTTAATTGATACAAAAGATATTGATTAATTAATTATAGTTTTTTTATTTTTTTTGCTGTTTTTAATAGTATTTTATATTTAATTTTTATAGTTTATTTTTATTTATTCTTAAATTTCGCATGCCTATTTTAAATTTTAATTTATCTAATTTTATTCTTATTGTAACATAGTTATTTAATAATTTAAGTTTTTAAAACTATTTATTTTTAAATTAAAAATATTTTTTTTATTTTTTAGTTTTTCTATCATTGTATTTTTTATTTTTTTAATTAATGATAATCTTTCTATTAATTTTCAAATACTTTTAACAAAACATTTTCCAATAAAAAATTTAGGTATACCTAAACATTTATATATGAGTTTTAACTTACTATTATATAAGAAATTTAGGTAAAACTAAAAATTTAAAAGAATTTACAAATAGTATAACTGAAATTAAAACTCGCATTGCCTTTCTATATAATCTTTTAAATTGAATATTGATTAACTCCATATATTGTTATATTAAATCAAATTATTTTACTTAAAATATCATATTATCTCTCTATTTACTTTTATCTAAATTTCTTAATTAAACACGAGGATTAAAAGTTTTTTAAAAGTCCCACTTAAATCATTTATTTTTTCTCCACTTTTAATCCTTCTCAACTATTCAAATATTCTTTTTTTTATTTGTATTAAATATTTATTCATTGAAATTTTATTTATTAAATCTATTTATTTTTTAAATTATGGGTAAACTTTATTTAATTTGGATAATTTTAATAATTTTATTTTATCTTAAATATCAAATACAGCTAAATCATTTAATTGACTATGTTGGGATTGAAACAGTGTCACAATAATTTTCTATAAAATCCTTTGATTTTAATAATTTCATTTAATAAAAAAATTTAGTCATACCTAAACATTTATATATGAGTTTTAACTTACTATTATATAAGAAGTTTAGGCATACCTAAAAATTATAATTGTCATTATATTTTTTCTGCATGATCTTGATATTATAGTTTTCATTACACATATTGTCTGCCAAAAAAAGTATATGCCAAATTTCTTTTAAAAAACATTCGAATCAAAAGTTTATTATATGAAAAATTTAAAAAAAGCCTTAAATCACACACTCTTAAAAAAAACTTAGCTTTTGATTCACACTCAAGTGTTTTTTAGCCTCTCTTTAAAAAACATATTAGATCATAAGTTTAATATCATAAAGAAGCCTTAAATCACATTTAAAAATTTTGTATATAACTTATGATTTAATTTTTTAATGTTTTTTAAAGTAGTTTTCATTTTTTTTACTTATTCTGTTAACTTTTATTAGTTGATTTTTTAAAATATGCTATTTAAATTTTTTAAACAAAACTTGTTTTAATATGAAATTACATATTTATAGTTTAGTTTAGTTATAAATTAATAAGTGGTTAAAATGAAGATTTGGATAGATATTACAAATGCACCACATGTACGTTTTTTTAGGGATGTAATCAATTATTTCAAAAATGAAGGGGAAGATGTAATTGTTACTACTCGTGATTTTGGTGATATCCATAAGCTTATGGATATGTATGATTTAGATTATATTTCAGTAGGACATCATGGTGTTTCATTATATGAAAAACTTAAAGATTCAACAGAGCGTATTAATGAATTGATTGATATTATTGCTCCTGAAAAACCAGATGTAGCAATTAGTAAACATTCAATTGAATTGCCGAGAATAGCTTATGGTCTTGGAATTCCGAGTCTATTTGTTCTTGATAATGAACATGCAACTGCAGCAAATAAACTTACACTTCCGTTATGTAATACAATAATATCTCCAAATGTTATTGACATGTGGAAATTAATGGAATATGGTGCAGATCCAAATAAAATTATTCGTTATAAAGGTACTAGTGAATTAATGCACTTTAAACATTTTAAATATAACGAAAACATTTTTGAAGATTTAAATCTTAATTTAAAATTTGATAAAACTATATTTATGAGACCAGAACCTTCACTTGCATCTTATTTGGATACTGATTGTAATAAATCTGTTTTAACTCCTATTGTAGAAAGACTTAAAGATTATGCTAATATTTTAATTTTACCAAGATTTAAAAAACAAGCTGAGATATTTGAAGGAATTGAAAATGTTACAATTCTTAATCCTCCTGTGGACACATCTAGTATTATTAAGAGAAGTGATCTTGTAATTGGTGCTGGCGGTACTATGAATAGGGAGGCCGCTATTTTACAGACGCCTGTAATTTCATGTTATCCTGGCAAAACTTTATCTGTAGACCAGTATTATGTGGATAATGGGTTAATGTTTAGATCAATTGATAATGATGAGATTATTTCAAAAGCATTAGATTTAATAGTAAATCCCCATAAAAAAATAGATATAAAACATGATGACTTATTTAAAATAATTATTGGCAATGTTTATAAACTTGCTGAAATTAATTAATTTTTAATTTAGACATCAATAATTGTTTTTTATATTTTAGAAATTTCTTAATTTTCTTTTATTTTTAAATTAAGTTTGTGTTTTTCAGTTTCTAAAAGTCTTTTTTATATTAAAATTTTTAGTTTATTATTTTCGGGCTAATATATCAGGTGGTAGATGGTTACCTTGGCATGGTAAAGGCCTCGGGTTCAAATCCCGATTAGTCCATTTTTAAATTTTTAATTTTTATTTATATTTTTATTTAATTTTTAAACAAAAACAATAGTTTTAATATAATTAAAATATAAATTAAATTAATATAAAATATATTATAATATAATACTATTTTATGTATTATTTAGGATATTTTTAATATCAAATTTTATGTCTTATAGATATAATTTATTATTATTAATTTTTTCATATTTTATAAAAAAATTATTTCTTAGTGATAAAACATGTTATTGATTGCACAAAATCATTTACAATTAATCATTGAAATAGCGATTATTCTAATTGCTTCAATGATTTTTATTATAAATTTAGTTCCTTTATCACTTAGTGTAGTTACATTCTTATCTTTGTTCTTGTCAGGAGCATTCATGTTACTTTTTGCAGCGGATATTCTCATGCTGTTTTTATCATTTGGTCAAAATGAGTTTACTCATCCTTTTGGGCCTCTTGCTCTTGCATGTGTAATTACGGCACTATCATCGATGAAGGTAATGGAAGAATCGGGTGTAAATGTTAAAGGTCTTAAAAAACTTGTATACTTTATTATTATCGGTATTACAGTTTTTGGTGGAATGATGCACAGATCTTTCCTTACTCTTTGGATTTTAGGTTTATTCATAGGATATACAATGATTTCTAAATCTTTCAGACAAAAATCTGTTTTCACTTTAAAAAGGATTTTCATGTTTTTAGGTTTAGTTGTTGTAGCATTTGGTTTACTCCAAGGTCTATCTATGGTTTTAAATATGCCTATCTTCTCACCTATGTTAAGGATTGCAAGGATTGAAACATATTCTGGTAGTAGTATTAAGACTGTACTTACAAGTACTCAACTTATTGGTCATAATGTAAATGCTTCTTATTGGGCTAATTCTACAGCAACTGGATTTGCTGAAGGTTATATTTCATTACCAATGCAATTTATATTGTTCTTTGGTTTACCATATCCTGTATTCTTTGGTACATTAGTAAATCAAAAAGATACAATAGATTACATGTTAAGTGGTATCTTTGGATATGCATTTGATTTCGGATATTTAGGTTTAATTGGCCTTATAATATTTGTTTTATTTGTAATTATTGTAGGTCTTAAAGTTTTAACAATATATCGTCAATTAAGAGAGAAAAAAAGTCAAAAATATTTAGGACGGGAAGTTCTTTTAATTGGTTGTCTTTCTGCATTTATTTCTCAAACATTAGTTGGTTGTTTCATATTTAATAGGACTATTAATGGTTTGGCGTTATTAACATTCCTATTCTTGGCGGCTTTAGTTTTAGGACATTCGGTTGTTGTAACGAGACATTAGACTTTTTTAAGTCTAATTCTTAAACTTTTAATTTTTTATTTTTTTGTGATTGTTTTTTTTCTGGTTTTTTTGTGTTTGTTGTTTTTTTTCTGGTTTTTTTAGTTTTGTTTTTTGAATTTTTAGGTTTTAAATTTGATATAAAATTATTTTTGGGGTTTTTATTATGAATTAAATTTAATTTTTTCTTTGAAATATAGTTAATTCTAAAATTCAATTTTTATTAAATTAGGTTATTTTTACATAAGTAAATTTTATCTTAAATTTAAATGGATTTATTATTGCATAACTTTTAATTATTTTTCTTTTGAAAGTTTTTAATCAAAAATTCATTTTTGTAGGAAATTCTCTATATGTCTTATAATTTAATCTAGAATCTATATAATTTGATATATTATTTATTATATAATCTTGTTTTTTATTCAAGAATCAAATAGAAAAATTTTAATTAAATAAATTATAAACCATTATTCACATAAGTGTATGAATTTTAGTTTTTATTAAAACTAAAAATTAGGAAATATTTCATGTAAAAATATCTTTTTTTACAGAGCGAACTTTAAAAATGTTTTTAAATTATTATATCGATAAGGTGATTGTTATGGATATAAAGAATGTTGTAGTAGCTGGTGGTGGAGTTTTAGGTAGTCAAATTGCATTTCAATCTGCATATAAGGGATTCAATGTAAAAATTTGGCTTAGAAGTGAAGGATCTATTGGAAGGGCACAACCTAAGATTGACCATTTGAAAGAAGTTTATTTAAATACACTTGAAGCTATGAAAACTAATCCCGCTGCATATTGTAGGGGATTGACTGATAAAAAAGATTTAAGTGATGAAGAAATTGATAAATTAAAGGAAAATGTTATAGCTGCTTATGATAATCTTGTTTTAACAACAAGTTATGAAGAAGTAGGAAAAGATGCAGACATTGTTATTGAAGCAATTGCTGAAGATCCTAAACAAAAAATTCCTTTTTATGAGGAATTAGCAAAACATCTTCCTGAAAAAACTATTGTAGTTACTAATTCTTCAACTAGACTTCCTAGCGAATTTGCGGAGTATACTGGTCGTCCTGAAAAATATTTGGCATTACACTTTGCTAATGAAATATGGAAAAATAATACTGCAGAAGTTATGGGTCATCCAGGTACAAATCAAAAATATTATGATGAAGTTGTAGAATTTGCATCTAATATAGGTATGATTCCTTTAAAACTTAAAAAAGAACAACCAGGCTATATCTTAAACTCTATGCTTGTTCCATTTTTAAATTCTGGACAAATGTTATATGCAAAAGGGGTTGCAGATCCTGAAACTATTGATAAAACATGGATGCTCGCAACTGGTGCTCCAGCAGGTCCATTTAGAATACTTGATATTGTTGGATTAGTTACTGCATATAATATTGTAATTATGAATCCAGAGGCTTCTAATCCTGATACTATTCCAGGTAAAATCGCTGCTTTACTTAAAGAAAAAATTGATGCAGGTAAAACTGGTGTAAATGCTGGTGAAGGTTTCTATAAATATTAAATATTTATATTATAAAACTAGTATAACTCCTTTAATGAGTTTAAGGGTTGGTGAAGTTCTTTATAAATATTAAATTCTAGGAAGAAATTATTTAATTGAAGTAAATCTTTAAATTATTATATTCTTTCCTTTAATTTTTTATTTATTTCATCCTATTTCTGTTAAATAGTAATATTTTACTTTAAATACTTCTATATTGTTTTTTATATTATTTTTGAGTTTTTTGTTTTCTTATGGTGTTTTGTTTTTATATTTTTTGTTTAAATTTTAATACATTAAAAAATTATTTTTAAATGATTTTAATAAGTTTTTAACAATTGTATTATATAACAATGTTTATAATTAAAGAATTATATATAAATATTATTAATATATTATAATAATAAAATAATGATATTATAAAAAGGTTTTAAATTTATATGGAAGTTTTTTAATATGAAAGCATTATTATTACTAGGTTGTCCTGAGATTTCATCTCAGACACCTATGGCAATGTACACTTGTAGTAAATTAATTGATTTAGGTTATGAAGTAACTATTTCGGCAAATCCTGCAGCGGCTAAACTAGTTAAAGTTTCAGATCCAAAAGGATATTATAAACATAAAAATGTAAATATTGATAATTATCTTGATAAGGTTCAGGATGAAGATTATGATTTAATAATTGGGTTTGTACATAAGGATTCAGCAGCAACTTACTTTATTACTTATTGTACTTTAATGAAAAATACTAAAAAACTTGCTCTCGTATTTAATAGGGATCAATCTCTAGTTGATGAACTTGCAGAAATGGTTGATGAGTCAACAGATGCATATATTACTACCGCTCGTGCTTATCATAATCCTAATCCTATTAAAGTAAGTTTAAATAAAGCTTTAGATGAAATTTTAAATAATTCATAAGATTTTTTGAATTTTATAAAAAAATAATTTAGAAGTGATAATTATGTCCTTTTGTCTAGATACATATTTACAACAATCTGATGATTATAAAATATTACTTAAACAATCAGGTTTTAAACAATGTGCTCAAGCAGTTAAAGATAATTCTAAACAGTTAGTACATGTTAATGCTGGTGAAAAAGTGTTAGGTATTAGATTAATTGGTATACCACCAATACCAGTAGGAATTAATCCTGATAAAAAAACAGTATGTATTACTTATACAAAACCATGTAATGGTACATCAGCTATTGAGTTACCAGTATCTGATGATGATATTGATGATATAAAATCAAAAAGTATTGATTACTAATTGATTGTTTATTTAATTTTGTTATTAAACGATTATTGGTTTATTTTTAAGTATTGTATTTTATTAAATATCTTATTTTTAGACTATGTTGAAAGGTTATTTTAATTAAAATTTTAATTTTCTAAAATACAATATTTTTAAATTTTATATTAAATTTAAAAAATCTCAACAAAGTCTATTTTTAATATATTTGGAGTTTCGAATTAGTTTTATTATTTTATAATTAATTTTTTTATTAGGAGGTTATTAAATGTTAACAACTGTTGTTGGTAGTTTTCCATTTGAACTTAAAAATCCAAATAATTTTTCAGATAAAATAAAGCATGTATTTGGGGTTTATGATTCTTATAAAATTGCGATTAAGGATATTGTAACTGCAGAACTAAATGCAGGTATTGATATCGTTGGTGATGGTGGTGTTCGTGAAGATATGAATATGATTAATATTTTCTCAAGACATATGCAAGGCATGAAAATTGAAGGTGGTACAACAGTTATTAAATCTAAAATACTTCCTTCACATAATGATATTACTATTAAAGATATTAACACTGCAAAGAAAGTTCTTGACGATTATATAATTAAACATGAGAATGATTTAACAGAGGAGGAAATAGTTAATAAAGGCGTTAAAGGAGTTGTAACTGGCCCTTCTACTATGATTTGTGCTTCTAGAATCGAATCCTTTTATAAGAATAAAAATGATGCTATAATTGATTATGCACATGCATTTAATTCCGAATTAAAAGCTATTGAAGAAAAGACTGAATCTAAATATATTCAAATTGATGAACCTATGTTATCTACAGGAATTGTGGATATGTCTGTTGCACATGAAGCTATTGATATTCTTACAGATGATATTGAGTTACCTATTGCTGTTCATGCGTGTGGTGATATATCTAAAATTTATAAAGGTCTTGCTAATTTAAATGTTGATATTTTAGATTTGGAGTTTGCCGGAAATTATGATAATTTTAAAATACTTAAAAATAATATCTCTAAATTTAAAGGTAAAAAATTTGGTTTTGGCTGTTTAAACTCTGCTATAGATCAGGTAGATGATAAATATAGAACTAGGGACTTAATTCATAAAGCAGTCAATGTCCTTGGAGAAGATAATATAATTCTTGATCCTGATTGCGGTCTTGGTAAATTAAGTCGTGAAAATGCATTTAAAAAACTTCAATTGATGTGCAATTTGAATAAAGAGTTTAATTCTTAATTGTTATGTAATTTGATGATTTATTAATTTTTTCTAAAATTGTTATTTTTTAGACTTTACTTTTTTAATAAAAATTTAAATGTTTGTGGGATATTATGGAATATGATTATTTTGATATAAATTCATGGCAAAATTGGGCGGATAACTCTAAACATATGTTTCGTGGAATTGCTGAAGGGGGGAAAATTGGTTTTTTACTTGATGAATTTGATGATTTAATGATTCTTTTGACTGTTGGTGTAGATAATATAAGTGTTTCAGTTATAAATAACCTCACTGATGTTGAACTTGATGCATCATATGCAGATATTGTGTTTACTATTAGTCCATCTGATGTTGAGGATATTTTAGAAGACTATGATTTTGAAATATTTAATGAGCTCCTTGAAAAACAGTATATACATCTTTATAATCTTATAGACTTTGAAGCTCTTGATTATAATGGTTATGAACATTTTCTTTCAAGGCTTGGTTTTTATATTGATGGATGTTACTATTGTGGATTATAATTTTTTACATTACACATTTCTTATCTTATTTTTTCTTGAGAAGCATCTGATTTTATATTCAATCCCGTTTTTCATTTATTTTTAGGTATGGCAGTTTTTTGAGAAGTAACTATTCTGATGTTAGACTTATTTTAAATGAAACAGGTTTTTATAATTGAAGTTTTCTCTATTTTTTTAACTATTTTTAATTATTTTTAATAATTTTTATTATTAAAAAATTTTTAGTAATTCTTATTATTGATTATTTATAAACATGTATAGTAATATAGACTCTATTTAACTATGGATAATATTATTATGTTAATATTTTTTTGAAAAATCTAGAGTTATTAGGTTAATGATATTATGGTTTATGTTGTTGAAAATGATGATATTGCAGATTGCTGGGAAGATCTTGTTAAATTAATTTATTCTAAGGGTCATTTTGTAAATGATGAAAGAGGTTCCCTTACAAAGGAACTATTAAATGTTGTAACAAGAATTAAAACCCCACTTGGAAAACAAAGTAATGGGTTTTTTGGTTTAGGCAAAGAATATGTTAATATTGAGAATATTAAAATTCCGGAAGGTTATTTTTGGGCAGGAGATAGGGTAAAAACATATTCGGAACAATTTTTAAGTAGGGACAATCCTGGATTTGTGTATACTTATGGTAGTAGATTAAGAAACCATGAAGATTATCTTTCAGATGAAAAAGATGAAGAAGGTTATACTGGAATAGATCAGATTAGAGTTGCTATTGATAGATTAAAAAATTGCAAAGAATCCCGTAGAGCTATTTCAGTAACTTGGGACCCTCATTTGGATACTGTAAATGATGAAGTTCCTTGTTTAATTCTTGTTGATTTTAAAATTAGAAATAATAAACTTTATACTACTGGTCTTTGGAGAAGTCATGATATTTATGGTGCATGGTTTGCTAATGCAGTAGGTCTTACTTATTTAGCTCAGCATGTTGCTGATGAAGTTGGTGTAGAAATTGCACCTATCACTATTCACTCTATTAGTGCTCATATTTATGAAAATAATTTTGAGGATGCTGAGAGACGTTGTGAGAAAGATAATGATTAATTATTATTTATAACTTAATTTTAGATTTGAATTTCATATTTTTAAGTTTTTTATAAACTTTTATATCTTAAAATAGTTTTTTTTGGTGATTTAAAATGAAAATTAAGTATAGTACAAGAATAGTAAGTGATATGAATAAATCAATTGATTTTTATAAATTACTTGGTTTTGAAGTTGAAGAGACTATTACTCCTCCAAATGGTTCTTTAATTACCTTGATGAAAGGTGAAGGTGATGTTTTAATAGAACTTATTAAGGATAATGTTAATAGTCCTGGTTTATTTGCTACTGGTATGCTTGTTGATGATATTAATAAAGAGGTTGAATCTTTAAAAAGTAAAGGAATTGAATTTAGTTTAGAACCTACTGAAATATCTGTTGGTTATATGGCAATGTTTCAAGATCCAGATGGAATAAATATTGTTATAATAGAACATACTAAATAATTTTTATAGTTATTTATTCTAAATTCAATTTTTATATTTTTTTTAATTAATTATCTTAATTTTATTTTATAGCTATTTAATGACTATATTGTTATTTCTTGAAATTCTTTAAAAAATAAGGTTTTTAATTGACTTTTTATTTTAATTCTTATTATTAAAATAAGATATATAGTTTATTTTAAAAAACTTAATTTTTATAATTATTAAATAAATTATTAATTATTATTTTAGAGTTTTTATTATAGGGTTTA
>JBJFGN010000059.1:0-15128 GCA_051892775.1 Methanobrevibacter sp.
CAAATAAATATTTATAATCCATAATATAATAAGATTATAGAAAATTTACTAAATTATTAATTTTAAATAATAGGGTGAATAATATGATTAAAAGAAAGTATTTAATTATTTCTACAATAATTATAATTAGTATTTTAGCATTAAATTCAACTGCTGCAGTAGAAAATAGTTCAAACTGGAAAAATGAAAAAGTAGGAGATATTAATTTTAAAATACCGCCACAATATGAAAATGGAGAACTAGTAAATAAAAATTATTATACTGTGAAAAACATGTTTATTTTTTCAATAAGATATATAAATTCCACAAGTTACTTAGAATCAAGTTATGGTGGTGACGCAAATTCAGATAATACAATTTATATTAAAAACAAGAATATAAAAGGCCATAATTCTTCTATTATATATCAGAAACAGAATATAGATAGAGTAATATATAATACCACATATATTTATTTCCCAACTAAAGATGAGATTTATTGTATATCTTATGATAATAAAAACTTAACACCAGAAATTGAAGAAATAATAAAAAACACACCTAAACAAACAATTAGTGATGATAAATTTTATTCAGAATTAACACATGCTAAACTTTCTTATGCAGATAGTCAAAAAGAAGAAAACTATGATGATGACTACTATTATAGCTCAACATACCAATACAATAACCATAATAGACATCACGATTGGGCAGGTTATTATTTAGCATATAGAGTAGGAAGATCATCAAGACATTATTACTAAAGTAAATAAAAAATAAACAAAAATCAAAAAATAAAATAGACAAAAAACAAGAAAAAAATAAAATTATATTTTTCCTTATTAAAGGATTTAGATATAATTTTAATAATATAATTTAACTATTTTCCATAGTTCCATCTAAAAAGCTTTCATATCCTTTGAAATCCATTAAACCATGACCTGAGAAATTAACTACAATAGTTTTTTCTTCGCCTGTTTCTTTACATTTTTTAGCTTCATCAATTGCTATTTTAATTGCATGATTTGTTTCTGGTGCTGGAATTACCCCTTCACAATTAGCAAAGAATTTTCCTGCTGCAAATATGTCTTTTTGATGAGCGGTTCTTGGAGTAATATATCCTTCATGTGCAAGTAAGGATACTTGTGAATTCATTCCATGATATCTAAGTCCACCAGCATGTACTGCAGGTGCTACGAAATCATGTCCTAAAGTATACATTTTTAAAAGTGGAGTAAAACCAATATTATCTCCAAAATCATATGCATAGTCTCCTTGACTCATACTAGGACATGCAGAAGGTTCTGCTGCTATAAATTCACAGTCTGTATTTCCTTTAATTTTTTCTCTTAAAAATGGGAATAAACTTCCACCAAAATTACTTCCCCCACCAACACATGCAATCATTGTATCTGGTTCTTCTTCAGCAATTTCCAATTGTTTTTCAATTTCTTGACCAATTACAGTTTGGTGTAAAATTACATGATTTAATACACTTCCTAAAGTGTACTTTGTTTTTTCATCAGCCAATGCTTCTTCAACTGCTTCTGAAATGGCAATTCCAAGAGAACCTGGAGTATCAGGAGTTTCTTTTAAAATTTTTCTTCCAACTTCAGTTCTATTACTTGGTGATGCGAAAACATTTCCATCATACATTCTCATAATTGTTTTTCTAAATGGTTTTTGATCATAGGATACTCTTACCATATAGACATTAGCCTCAAGACCCATTAATGAAGCTGCAAGAGACAGTGCAGTTCCCCATTGCCCTGCACCAGTTTCAGTAGTTAATTTTTCAACTCCCTCTTTTTTAGCAAAATATGCTTGTGCAATTGCACTATTTAATTTATGACTTCCTGTGGGAGAAGTATCTTCTCTTTTATAATAAATTTTTGCAGGAGTATTTAATTTTTCTTCAAGACCTACAGCCCTAGTTAATGGAGTGGGTCTTCCTAATCTTTGATATAATTCACGTACTTCTTTTGGTATTTTAATAAATCTTTCCTTTGAGAACTCCTGATTAAGACATTCTTTCACAAATATATCCGGCAAAGTACTTATTTGATCTTTACCTTCACTATTTTTAGGTGCTGGTAATTCTACAGGTAAATCCGCATTAATATTATACCAACTTTTTGCTACTTCATCACTAGGTAAATCAATTTTATAATCCATATTATCTTCCAAATTAATTATTTTAACAAAAATTAATATTATTTATAATGTACTATAATGAGTACTTATGAACTTTTTAGTACATTATTTATTATGTATAATGTCATATATAAATCTTTATAGTACATTTTTGTACATTAAAATAAATTTTATAAAAAAATAAAAATAAATTAAATTAAAAAAAAATAAACTTCAAAACTAATAATAAAACAATAAATACTTTAATTCAAATAATAGAACAATAAAAACCAATAAAAAATAAAGATAAAATCCAATTAATAATAAAAAATAAAAAAAGAGAAATTAAATATTAATCTTCAATATAATGGAATTTCTTCTCCATTACAACAATCAAGACAAAAGCAATTATTGCAAGAACAAGACATAAAATCCAAGAACCAGTGAGAGTCGTGGTAACTTTAATAACAGGTAATCTTAGTGATCCAAGCATGATACCAATTAAAAATGCCATAGTGATAGATTCATGATTTTCAAGTAAATAATTTAAAATTTTAGAAAATCCTAAAATACCTATAACTGCCCCAACAATAAATACAAGAATTTCAACAATATTCAAATTGTTTAATGCATTTAACATATACTGATATTGACCAAGAAGCAATAATAAAAAGGAACCGGAAATTCCTGGAAGAATCATTGCACAAATCGCGATTAAACCAGAAATAAATAATACAGGCAAACTATGATTTGCAGCAATTGGATTTAAACCAACAAAAATGTATGCTAGAATAATCCCAATTACAGTAGTAATAATCAATCTAATATTTAAACCATCTAATTTAGTGTACAATATATAAGCAGATGCTAAAATTAAACCTAAAAAGAATGAAAATGTATATGCAGTTTGATTATCAAGTAAATAAGTTATAACCTTTGCCAAAGTTAAAAATGCAATTGCAATACCTAAAAGTAAAGGAATAAACAATGCAAAATCAATTTCGTAAAGTAATCTTGATTTGAATTCAGACATATTACCCTTAAGTAAAGGTTTTATAAATGTAAAATTAATACTACTAATAGCATGAACTAAACGTTCATAAATCCCAGTAATTAATGCTATTGTTCCACCAGAAACTCCTGGAATGATATCTGCAGAACCCATAAATATTCCTTTAAGAAATATTGTTAAGAATTCTTTTAAATTAAAATTCATAAAAATATAACTCCAATAAATTATATTATAAAATACTATTTTTTAAAAAAATAAGATTTTATTAAAACTTTCAATGTTTATAAAAAAATATAAATTTAAGATATTTTTGTTTTTTAATATATTTAAATTATTCTAGATTAATATTAAACAAGGATAAGAAGATTATATATGAATAAAAAAATTAGAAAAAAAGAAACCACATTAAGTTTTAAACAGAATCAGAAAAAAAAGTTATGAAATTAATCATAACCAATAAAATAACCTGGAACACCTAATTTTCTAAGAACAGTGATTAACCCCCAACTACTAACAAATGTAAGAAATGCGAGTAAAAAATTCCAGTAATAAGCATTAAAATAATTAACATCAACAAGAAGAAATATTATAAGTAACATTGTTTGATGAGTTAAATAAATACCATAACAAGATCTACTTATTGATTTAATACCTACACTAATTAATGGTTTTTTAAATAATAATGCGAATTTCTTAAATAAACCTTTAGTAGTATCAAAATTAATATACTTCCAGAATAAAAATACTCCAGTAGCTTGAAGTATAACAACCAAACTTACATCCATATAAGAACGTGTATAGAAATTATAATGATGTAAGAAAACTGTCTTTTGAAATCCATTATGAAATACGTCAAAATATATAATAAATGCAGTTGTAGCAATAAACAATAATAATCCAATCCAAATTAACTTATTAGAACTTAAATCAAATTCTTTATGATCCAAGTAATAACCTAAAAATAGATATATTATAGGACCAATGAAGAAAGTTAAATTAAAGTAAGTGGGAGTATTAAAAATTTCTAGAGCCTGATAAATAATAACTGCAAGAAATGACAGTACTAAAAAATATTTAGCACCAGCAACCTTAGTTTCCCTAATATATGAGTTAAAAATTGGTAAAGACAAATAAATACCAATTAACATCCATGCATACCAATGTTGTAAACCAAAAGTTCTAGAAAACGCTTCTAATCCAGATAAACTAAATGTTAAACTCCCATGATAATAAGTATAAACAAGGGCAATAACAGTGTTCCATACTAAAAATGGAAGTACAATACGCATAAATCTACCTTTAAGGAACTTTGGAATATCATCATAATAATCTCTTTCTAACATCAATGTTCCAAGAAGCATTAAAAATATAGGTACACCAAAAGCCATAGTTGAAAATAAAACATATTCTTCATATGTAAAGACACCTTTATTACTTAGTAAAGTTGATGTGTTAATAAGAACAAGAGACATTATACTTATAGCACGTAACTCATCAATAAATGCAATTCTTCTTTTTGGAATCCTTTTAGAAATATTTGAAAAAGGAATAGATGGAATATATTTATCTGAAACCTTTAAAAGAGACATTATACCACTAACATAATTAAAGTAATCTAAATACATTAATTATGTATATCATTATAATATATAAACTTAATCAGATAAATAAAAATTAAAATAATATTAGTTAATTGTATAAAATTATTTAAAAAAAATAAGAATAATTGAACAATATTCATAAAAATTAAGCAATAACAATACTTAAACCAAAACATTATAAATTATATATGATAATTATTAAAAATAAATTGATTTTATTAATAACTATAAAAAAGTATTATATAAAAATATAAAAAATTAGAATTAAATGAAAAACCATTTATTCAAAACTATAATTTTCTAAAATCCATTTATTTATAAATTTAAAATAAAATTAATCTTAAAATTAATGATTTTAAACAAAATCAAATTACATAAAAAAATTTTTATCTAAAAAATAAGATATTAAATACTTAAAAAGAAAAAATTAATAAAAATTAAAGTTTTTAAGAAAAAGCATAATTTAATAATTATTTCAATGTATGTGGAATAAATACAATGAAATTAATTATTGAAGAGGTAAGAACTAAAATTAAATTAAGTAAATTACTATTTAAAAAAACCAAAATACTGACAAGCAATAAAACAAAAGTCATAATACTTGCAAAAATTGCATCAGACCTAATTGATTTAGGAGAAAACTTAACACTATCCTTAGATACAATATATAAATAAAATATAATAAAAATACCTAAAGCTACAGCAAAATCAAAATTAGAACGTTTTACATCAATCCAAAACTGTAAAAACATACATACAAATAGTATAAGAGAGGATAAATAAATTAAATATCTTTGAAGATTACTATAACCTGTATCTTTTTTTAATAATTCCTTTTTAATATCCATAATTATATTATAAAATTAAAAACATATAACTATATTGAATTTTTATCAAAGAAATTTTAATATTCTATTTCTATAAAAATCTTTAAAAAAAATCAATAATATAATATTTAATAATATTATATTAAGCATAAAATTAATAAACTATTATAAAAAATATAATGAGAGAAATTATGAATAGATATGTAAAAAATATTGCAAAAGTTGTTTACCATAAATTAAATAATACATATACTGGAAAAAAAATTATTAACTTAATATTTCTCTTTAGAACATTAAATAGAAAGTATAAAAGTCCAAAAATAGCTGGAACTTACTTAATAAAAAACATTAGAAATGTATATTATAGTAATTCCAAAGAACCAAAGGGAAAACAAATAAAAAAGTTAATGGAAAATATTAAAATTACAATACCAAACAAAGGATTTATATATTCTATTGATGAATTAAAAAACCTAAGTAAAAATGGTTCTACAATTGATAATATTACAATTGATTATGAACTTATACTAAATTATAGTATTAAGGATTATAAAAAATATTTTAACAATACAGATATTATTAATTCAGAATATATTAATAATGAAATAGAATTACTTAATAGTATTGAAATTTTAATTAATAGAGAAGTAAATGAAATTAAAAAATCTAATAGAACAGATAAGAATAAATATATTAAATATTTAGAGAATATTAAAACAGATAAAGCAAACAATTTTGAAGAAGGACTTCAAAGAATTTTATTTATTAATCAAATATTATGGCAAACTGGACATGGATTAAATGGTCTTGGAAGACTTGATAAAATATTAAATAATTTATATTATTCTGATTTAGAAAAGAATATTATAAGTAAAAAGGATGCATATAAAATAATTAAAAATTTTATAAAAACATTACATGAATATTATTGGTTTAAAAGTTCTGCATTAATGGGTGATACTGGGCAAATTATTATTTTAGGTGGAACTGACATAGATGAAAATGGAAATGAATATTATTTCTATAATGATTTAACTTATCTATTTATTAAAGCAATATGTGAACTTCAAATACCTGATCCTAAAATATTATTAAGAGTTAACGAAGATACTCCTAGAAATTTACTTCAAGAATCCATAAAAACAATGAATACAGGAGTAGGTAGTCCATTAATATCCAATGATAAAGAAGTAATAAGTAAAATGATTAATTTTGGATATGATAGTAAAGATGCATATAATTATGTAGTATCTGCATGTTGGGAACCTGCAGCTTTAGGAAAAGGTATTGAACAAAATAATATTAATTTTATTTCATTTTTAAAACCATTGAATAGAATATTTGATACTTTATCTAATGAAGAATTAAATAAAATTAAAAATTTCAATGATTTAATTAGTTTATATAAAAAATATTTAAAAGAAGATGTAAAAGAAATAATTGAATTTTTAGACAATATCACTTGGGATGAAGATCCACTTTTATCTTTATTTATTGATAACTGTAATAAAAAACAATTAGACATATCAAAAGGTGGAGCAAAATACAATCATTATGGGATTACAACTGTTTCACTTGCAAATACTGTTAATAGTTTAATTAATCTTAAAAAATTAGTTTTTGAAAATAAAAAATATAATCTAGTTCAAATAAATAATATTCGTAAAAACAATTTTGAAAATGAAAAAAATTTAATTACTGAATTAAAGAATGTTAATCCTCATTTTGGAGAAGATAATGAAGAAGTAATCAATTTAACAAATTTAATTATTAATTATTTAAGTAAATTACTTAATAAAACAAATAAATTAGGTGGAAAAATTAAATTTGGATTAAGTGCACCCTCCTACATTAGTGCAGGTGAAGAAATAAATGCATCATTTGATGGAAGATTGAATTATGAACCCTTTTCAACACATATCTCATCTGATTCAAATAATGATTATACAAGTATAATGCGATTTGCATCACAAATAAATTATAATGATAATAGATTTAATGGAAATGTAGTTGATTTAATGGCTACACCTAATTTTATTAAAGATAATTTTGAAAAATTTACAGATTTCTTAGATTTAAGTATAAAATTAGGATTTTTTCAAATGCAAATGAATGTTACAGATAGTAAAACATTAATAGATGCAAAAGCAAATCCTGATTTATATCCGAACCTAATAGTAAGAGTTTGGGGTTTTAGTGCATACTTTAATGATTTACCATTAAATTATAAAGATTTATTAATTAAAAGAGCACTTAAAAATGAAGGAAAAATAAATATTTAGTGATAAAATGACAATAAGAATTACAAATATACAACATTTTTCATTACAAGATGGTCCTGGAATTAGAACCACAATCTTTTTAAAAGGATGTAATTTAAATTGTCCATGGTGCTGTAATCCAGAAACTATCAACTATAATATTGAAAAATATAATGAAAATGGTTTAAAAAAAGAATTTGGATATGATATTAGTACTGAAAAATTAGAAAATGAAATATTAAAAGATAAAATATATTACTCTAAAAATAATGGCGGAGTAACATTCTCAGGTGGAGAACCACTCATCCAAATAAAAGAATTAGAACCACTACTTAAAAAACTAAAAGAAGACAATATTAACATTTGTTTCGAAACAGCACTTCAAATATCTACAAAACTTCTTAAAATAGCTATAAAATATATTGACGAAATATTTATTGATATAAAAATATTAACAGAAGAAGCAAAAGAATTAATAAATGGAAATCTGAATTTATACTATGAAAATTTAGAAATTATATCTAATTCAAAAATTAAAGATGTTACATTTAGAATTCCTTTAAATAAAGAATATACATTAAAAAAAGATAATATAAATAAAATAGCTAAACTCATTTCAAAATATCCTAATTACAATATTGAAATATTTAAAACACATAATTTAGGTGAAAACAAATATAAGTTATTAAATAAAAAATTAGAATATTTTTCAGATATTACAGATTATGAAATGGAAAGTGTATATGAAAAACTTAAAAAAAATAATAAAAATGTAAAAATTATAAAAATATAAAAATTAAAGATTATTTCTATGTAATCTTTTTAAAAAACTTGAATTAAAATATAAAGCAAAAATTTTATATAATAATTTAATTAAGAAATAACTTTTATTAATACAAGCATTGTAAAATATTTCTGCCCATTTCTCATCAAAGTTTAAATTAATACCCACATAATTTTTAATATTTAAAACATGATTTACTATTATTTTAGGATCAAATTTATTTTGTATAGCTAAAATAAAAATATAAATAAGACTATTAGAAACAACATCAGATAATACAAAATCATAATCAGAGTTTTTAATATAATCAGTATTAAATTTTAAACCATCAATAATTTTAATCAAATTAGACTCATCAAAATCATATGATAAAGATTTTTCATTAGAACTTTCACGTATAATATGATAATATCCACAATATTTCGGTAAAAATTTAATATCTTTATTATTATTAAACCAACATTCTAAAATAAAATAAACATCCTCAAACATTTTATTAGAACATTTAATATTATAATTATCAATAAAAGATTTTCTATAAATTTTATTCCACATCCAAATATCTAATAAAATATTTTTATCATTTAAAGGATTAACAATAATATTTGTAAAATCATTAGGCATATTAAAAAGACCTAAATTAAATTTAGATCCTACTATATTAAATTCTGTTTCATCAATTGCATCAAACATTACTTCACAAAAATTAGATTTATAATAATCATCACTATCTAAAAACATTATATATTTACCAGTAGCATTATCTAATCCAATATTTCTAACTAAACCAGTACCCTGATTTTTTTCTAAATAAAAACATTTAATATTATCATAATGCATTTCATATTCTTCCATAATATTTTTAGTATTATCTGTAGAACAATCATCAAGTAAAAGAAGTTCAATATTTTCAAATCCAATGGTTTGATTAATAACAGAATCAATACATCGATTTAAATATTTTTCAACATTATAAACTGGAACAATAACTGAAATTTTATACATATAAAACACTTACTTAAAAAATAAATTCTGAATAAAATTCTCTAATTTACTATTATCTACATTTTTTACATGATTAAAATAAAATCTACGATATAAACTGCGTAAAAAAGAATTTTTCGCTAACGACATTCTAAAATTTAATCCTCTTCCGACATATTCAATATCTAGTTCCTTTGTTCTTAAATTATTTTTCCTAATCCAAACATTAAATATTAATTCAGAAACAAGACCCAAAACACGCTTTATAATAGTTAAATCAATATTATTTTCTACTTCTTTTAAAATTGTAAATAACCAGGTACAATAATCATCTAATAATTTTTTATTCATTATAAACATATTAAAATTAAAAAAAGAATCTTCCAATATAATTTTATCATAAGCATCTAAATAATCAGGATACTCTTTACCTATTACATCACGAGTTATATCTAAAACTTGAAGTAAATAAGAATCTTTATATGTTTCTTTATATGATTTTTTAAGAAGTTCTATTTTTTTAGGAACTATAATATCATAATCATGCAAATAGTTAATAATTTCATTTTCATTTATTTTATGATTATTATCTTTAAAGTAACGCCTATAATGAACTAAACCAACAATATCTGCAGAAGAATTTTTCCACATCCAATAAAGTCCTGTGAGTTCTGCATAATCAGGATTTCTCGTAGATATATTATCTCCACAATCATCCCTTTGATACTTTCTACCATTATTATCAGCAGGAGTTTTCTTACCTTGAGAACCAACAAATAAAGGAGTATATAAATCATCAGAAGAAATGCCTTCAATTTCCTTATGACTTATTACATATATTTTAACAGATTTTGACAATTTATACACCTATCTTTTTTTACTTTTATGAAGAAGTCCAACATAAATATTTTTATATATTTTTCTAGTTATCCAACGTTTAGCAATCCACATATGAATGTTTAATCTTCTCCCAATAACTTTTAGTTCACATTCCTTAACTCTAAAATTTTGTTTATCCATCCATACATCAAATAATCTTTCAGTTAAAAAACCATAAATTCTTTGTTGATAAGAATCATACCCTTCAAGATTTACTCTTTTTTCAATTTCAAATAAAATAGGAAATATCCATTCACAATAAGATGAAATAAGTTTTTTTGGGGCAATAAACATATTGTAATAATATAAAGAATTACCTTCCATTACCTTATCAAAACTATCTAAATATTCTGGAGTGGTTTCTTTAATTATTTCCCTAGATAAATCAAGATCTTTAGCATAGTTCCAATGAGCATAATCTTGATATACATTATCAAAAAGAGACTTTGTTCGCTTAGGCAAAATTATATCATAGTCTTTAAAAATTTCATTTAAATCTTCTTTTTCTAAACGTTTACCATATTTTCTTTTAGCAAAGTAGCGCCTATAATGCACCAAACCAACAATATCTGCAGAAGAATTTTTCCACATCCAATAAAGTCCAGTAAGTTCACAGTAAGCTGAATTTTTACTTGATATATTATCTCCAATATCATCACTTAAAAATCCCAAATTATCTTCACCATTTCTACCAACGAATAATGGTTTATAAATATCGTTTCCTTTAATACTTTTAATTTCTTCAGGACTATGAGCAACTACATAAACTTCAATTTTATTATTAGACATGTCAAGATCACTTTATGATTTACATTAATAATTTATTATATCAATAATTATATAAATTTAATTAAGATTTAATAAAACATCAATACAATTTAAATTATTTAAAAATTATAAAAGATTTGTTTTACCATGATAAATATAAGATCTTTTAACATAAAAATGGTATAATCTTTTTGAACTTGAAATTTTGTTGATTTTAATCATCCAAATTTAAAAAAAATTAAAAAGAATTAATTAAATTCTTAGGATGAATAACCTCAATTCCAAAATGGTTTAAAACATCATATAATTCAGCATGTTCTGTGTGAATTGGATATAAAACATCAGGATTAATTTCGCAAACCATATTTATAAGTTCAGGCCCACCAGCATGTCCAGATAAATGATAATGTTTTAAAATAGGAATATTAAAATGATTCAACCAGTTTTGAGTAATTTCAAAATCCATTTCCATTTCTTCATTAAATGGTTCTGTTGTAGAATGTAAGTATACTGCATTTTCCGGTTTAATATCAATCAATTCTAAAAATGAAAAATTATCAAGCCGTATAATATATTGATTCTCATTTTCTTGAATATCATTATAAGTAAAAATATTATATTTATCATCTTCAAGAAATTCTCTTTCCCATTTAGCATAATCTTTTAAATATTCTTCTTTACTTGGATATCTCCATTCTCCTTCATAAGAAACATAGGATGTATTTGGGAATAAACCAGAACCTTTACGTGGAATATAAATACCTAAATTATCATCATTAAGACTTGGATAAATAGTTTTCTCAGGGTTTTCTTCTTCAATACGTTTTAACATATATGCTTGTTTCATATTAATAAGTAATGTTCTATTGGTAAACTTTGCAATATTATGGAATGTTATTAATCTATCTAAATCTCTTAAAGGGAAATTTACAATAACAAGACCCTTAAACTCATTAATATCGCCATACGCCTTTTTCTCAATATCTTCCTCTACATTAAGAACCCTCTTATGAGGATGTTCACTATTATAATATTCACTATTAATACGTGTACCTTCACATATCAAAATATCAGGTGAAAATTTTTTAGCTTCCTTTACAAAACGTTTAGTAGATTCCCTATTTCTACCATGAAAACGTAAATCTCCAGTATATACTACTCTTTTATCATCACCCTCAATAAGAAATGCACTAGCACCAGGTAAAGAATGATCTACTGGAGCAAGTTGAACATTTAAATCCCCAATAACTGTATTTTCATATGGTTTTAATACTTTAATTTCCCTTTCTGATAGATTATTTGGACTTTTTAGTTGAGAATAATTACCTTTTTTATTTAGATAATATTCAAATTGTTTTCTATAAGAACAAACATCAGTAAAACTGCTATTTGCACCGGTTTCATCAATAACTTCAAGAATAATTTTAGAATTGAGACTCATATACAATGGAATATCATTTCTCAAATGTGTAATATAATTTGCATGATCCGCATGTGCATGTGATAATAATAAACCTTTAACTGCAGGTTCATCTTCAAAAGGCAGGCCCATATGTTTTAAGTAATCTTCACGATAAATACCATTAATTTTAGGAATTAGACCAAGTTCAAAAAAGTCCCCAATACCATTTGCTTTTCTTGGATTAATAAAATCTCCAAAGTATTTACCATATTGTTTAAAACTCATACCAAAATCTAAAAGTAGTGAAGTATTATTAAGATTTAATTTAATCTTATTTCCACCAATTTCATCCACTCCACCATAAAATTCTAATGTATCCATATTCAAACTCCTTAAACAAAAAACAGATTTAAATATCCAATTATAATCTAAAAATAAATTTGTAGATAAATTTAAATTTAATCTAAAGATAGTTTTGTAAATAAATTAATAAATAATTTTTGAAAATAAAATAATGAAAATATTAGAATAATGAAGTCATGACTAAAACAATTAACCTAAAAATTAAAACAAAAAAATTAAAATAAAAAATCATGACTAAGACAAATAAAATAACAAATAAAGTAAAAATAGCTAAAATAAGAATTAAACTCTAAATAAAAAAAATAAGTAAAAATATCAAAAATAAGAATTATTCTTTATTTAAAATTATTCTAATTATTTTTTTATCATCAGAGTCTAAGATTCTTGTAGCAAATAAAGCTCCAAAGTATATAATAGCACCAACAATAATTCCAAATACGATATTGAGTTTAAGATAATTTAATACAATAAACATTAAAACTGTTGCAATAAGTAATTTAATTAAATCTTTAACAAGAACCCAACCTAGAGCATAATCTGATTTTGAAGTTGCTCTAAACATTATAAATGTAATAATAATTTCACTAATTACTGTTGCAAAAGCTGCACCAAAATAAGAATATTTTGGTATTAATATTAAATTCAGAATAATATTAATTACTGCAGCACAAGCATAAGTTTTAGTAACTAAAATTTCATTATTTGAGGAGTTTAAAGCTACAGTTGAAGCACCATTTACAAATAAAAAGGGTATTGAAAATGTTAATACTGTAACAATTGCACCAGTGCCTATATAACCTTTACCATATATAACAGCCATTAAAGGTTCTGCATATACAATTATACCTGCACATATTGGTAATATAATTAAAAGCAAATATTTAATAGATTTTTCATATGAAAACCTTAATAATTCATTAGAGTCTTTAAATAATTTACTCATAACTGGAAATATAACCTGTGGATATACTGCATAAAATGTTGTAAGAATAGAAATTACCTTATAGGCTGCATTATATAATCCCACAGCCACATTTGTAGATAAGTATTGTAACATAGTCACGTCAATTGTAAAATATATTGAATAGAAGATGCTTATTAGACCAAAAGGTAATGCTGCTTTTAGAATTTTTTTAGAAAAATCAATACTAAAAGAATAATGTGGTTTAATGCCGACTTTAGTAATTCTAGAATAAATATAGATAAATGCACAAAAAATAGCAATTAAATAAGCAAAAGCCATTCCATATAAACCTAAATTAAAGTGCATTACTATAAATACAATAGCAAGTAATATTAATGAGTTTATAACAGATGCGATTGATTGATACTCCATCTTTTCATATGCTTGAAAAATACCATAAAAAAATCCATTCATACATAAAAAAGCGTATTGACACAACATTATAAAACTAACATTAATTACATCATTAGTTCTCCCAGTTAAAAATAGGACAAAAATAGTAACTGAAATTACAATTATACTTAAAATTACTTTTAAAGGAACAATTTGATTAAATAATTTATTGGTTAGACTAGAATCTCTTGAAATTGCACGTACAATATATGTTTGTGTACCACAATCCATTAAAATACCAACAAGTGTAGATAATGAAATAGCAAATGACAAAATACCAAAAACAGATGCGCCTAAATATCTAGCCATTAGTATAGTCCAGATAAAAGCACATAAATTTGTGATAATCTGAGATCCCATCATCCATGTGGAATTTTTAAAAATTGTTCTTACATTAACCATATTCTCACATATTATGAAAAAATAATTTTAATAAATTGAATAAAATAAAAAAATTTTAAAAATATAATCTAAATTGTATATAATAAAAAATATTTAACTTTTATTATTATTAAATATTGGCTATGTTGAAAAAATATTTCATTTAAAGAGTTAAACATGATAAAATTATTAATTTTTAAGTTTTAAAATAACTATGTTAACCATTTATTTTATCTGAAACTTTAATTGGGAAAATATAGATTAAAATAAATTCAAATCTTGCAGACAAACTTACTTATTTTTTCTTTATTTTTTTCAAATAATATGAAAAACTATAAAAAAGTAATAAAAGCCATGCTTGAGATTATAGGAAAAAGGAAATATAACAAAAAGT
>JBJFGN010000060.1:0-15073 GCA_051892775.1 Methanobrevibacter sp.
AATAGTCCCGAGCGGAGTCGAACCGCCGTCTCCGGGTCCAAAGCCTAGAAGGATTACCACTACCCTACGGGACTAATTCTAATAAATAGATAGCTCTATTTACATAGAACACTATTATTTTGGTAAACATACTATATAAATGTATCGGTAAATTAATAAAAACCTAGATAAATCAAATACATCCAAAATAATTAAATATAAAAATCAATTATAAACAAAATAATTAAAAGTTAAAATAAATAAAAAATTAAATAATAAAAATTAAGGACTGTTCAAAATGGATAATTTAATAATAATAGGAGTAAATACCCGTCCAGAAGTAGCATCAGCAAAAAAATTAAATTACAATGTTAAGTCATCAAGTTATTTCACAACAATTGATTTTCCAGAAGGTATTGAAGAAAAACATATTTTAGAAGAAGAAACAAATGAAAGTTGTGGATTATTTGAAGAAAATTATAGTCCTTTAAAATTATTAGAAAATGGAGAAGAATTTTTAAAAGATGCGGATGGCATTGTATTAACTTCAGGAATAACTGCAGAAGATTTCAGTGGTAAATTCTCAAAATATACCAAAAAGATCATTGGAAATAAAAAAACAAAACATGTAAGTAACAAATATGAATTTTACAATAAGAACTCAGATAAATTTTTAATGCCTATGACATTTTTAATTGATGATATATATGAATTAAATGAAATATTAAAAGAATACAGTGATATTCAATTTATTGCAAAACCCAACCATGGATCAGGAGGGTATAATACAATACTTTTAAATTATAAAAAGTTTATTGAAAACAATAAAATAAAAAACACAATTGAAAATATCATTAATAATTTAGGTGAAATATTAGTTCAGGAATACATAGAAGGTATAAACTTAAGTTCTTCGGTTTTGTCTTCAAAAACAGATGCAAAAACAATAATGAATACTAGATTATTAACATTGGATGACATCGGCTTTAAAAATAATTATAAATATTGTGGTAACATACTTCCTCTTGATATTAAAACAATACAAGAATTTACAGATATTAAAATTCCATATGATGAAGTTGGAATGAAAAACCTTAATGAAGACATGAATATATTAAGTGAAGAAATTGTAAAAAAACAGAATCTCATAGGATCCAATGGGGTTGATTTAATATTATCAGTAAAAGAAAATGAAACAGAAAATATTTTAAATAATGATATCTATTTAATTGAGGTGAACCCTCGTTTCCAAGGAACTTATGAATCAATTGAAAAGATATTATCAATAAATTTACTCAAAGAACATATTAATGCATGTAATGGTGAGCTTATAGAAAAATTAAATCCTAAAGGACATTGCATTAAAGAACTAATTTATTCCCCAAACAGGATTAAACAAGGGAATTTAAAAATAAAAGACTTATATGATATTTCAAAGGAAAATACAATAATAGAAAAAGAAGAGCCTCTTGTTACAATAATAAAAGAATGTAATAATGTTAAAAAAGGATTAAAAGAAATTGAAAACTTAAAAAATGAAATAAACAAAAATATTTATAGAATATGAATTAAAAACTTAGAAATGAATTATACCAAATGTAATTAATATAAATAGAATAACCCCAAATACCATCATAAATGTAGTTAATATTATAGCAAAGTTAAGTATTCTAAATAATTTAACCCTTCTATCAGGATCATTCATTGCTAAATCAAATGGACTTCTACGCATGATATCACATATTAAATTAAACTTCAAAAACTTATTTTTTTAAAACAAATTAATTATACTTAGAAATTTCTTAGATAAATATTTTTTCAATAAATTAAAATCCAATATTTAATAGGATTTTACAAATTATTATATTAAATGTATCATTTAACATTGAATTATATAACATTTTTTAGTCAAAACGAAATAAAGTGATTTACTAACTTTTTTTTAATAATTTTAAATTTAAATATAAAATACAGTATATTTTAAAAAAATAATAATAAAAATAATCCAATAATAAAAAATAAAAATAGAAAAAATCTTTTAAAAACAAAAGATTAAAACCCAATTTAAATAATAGATAGATAATAAAAAGGGAATTTGATAAATAAGAGAAATTTTTTATTCTATTCCCTTAATAAGTAATCTAAATTTTAAATACAAAGTTTTTTGTTTCTAAGCTTGAGCTTCTTTTGCAGCTCTTTTAGCTTCAGCTTTAGCTTCATTTGCTTCCAATGTAGATCGAATCATTTTCAATCTTACAAAGTTTTCCCTTTCCATTTCTTGAAGTCTCATATCAATGACTTTAATAGTGTTTTCAAGTTTTGGAATCATGACATGTTCAAGAGCATTTACACGACGTTTTGTTTTTTCAATTTCTTCAGCCAAAAGATAAATTGTTTTTTCAATTTCACCAAGCTCAATAATCATTTTAACTGCTTCTTCAAATTTCTCAGCAGCTAAATCTAATTGAGCGGAAGTATCTCCAAAACCATATCCACGATCAACTAAAGTTCTTGAATCAAAATGTGTATCACATAAAGGAACTGGAACACCCATAATATTTCTTGATGTAACATTTACATCAACAGATTCTTTAACGGATAAAGCAGTTTTTTTAACAGCCAAATCACCCATTTGAATTTGAGCTAATGTTAAAGCTTCATAAGCTTCTTTAAGGATTTTTTCTACATCGGAACGAGCACCTTTAACTTTATTTAAAATATCAAAAAACTCTTTAATTAAAGCATCCCGTTTTTCTTTAAGTAAACTGTGACCTTTAACAGCAAGTTTTTCACGTTTTTTAAGTGCAAGTAATTCCATACGAGTAGGATTAATACCTTCTAATACTTCTTCTGCCATATTATCCTCCTTTAAAAGTTGGATACATCAATAAAATAGAATATAAAAATAAATTCCAAGAAGAATTTATTTATAGAAAATATTATTCTATTCTTTAAGGTGTTCTTCAACAAATTCGTCTTTAACACGTTTAAGTTCGTTTCTAGGTAAGATTCTAAATAAGTCCCAACCAAGATCTAAAGTTTCTTCAATAGACCTATCTTCATCTTTAGATTGGGTTACAAATCTTTTCTCAAATTCTTCAGCAAATTTTAAGAAGGATTGATCCCTTTCAGTAAGAGCTTCTTCACCAACAACAGCTACTAAATCTCTTAAATCACGACCTTCAGCATAAGCTGAATATAATTGATCAGATACACCACTGTGGTCAGGTCTAGTTTTACCTTCACCAATACCTCCACCCATTAAACGAGATAATGAAGGAAGTACATCAATAGGTGGGTAAATACCTTTCCTATGTAAATCCCTACTTAATACTATTTGTCCTTCAGTAATATATCCGGTTAAATCAGGAATAGGGTGAGTAATATCATCTTGTGGCATGACTAAAATAGGCATTTGAGTAATTGAACCTTCTTTACCTTGAATACGTCCTGCTCTTTCATAAATACCTGCTAAATCAGTATACATGTATCCAGGATAACCTCTTCTTCCAGGAACTTCATCCCTAGCTGCGGAGATTTCCCTTAATGCTTCACAGTAATTTGTTAAATCAGTTAATATAACAAGTACATGCATGCCTAAATCGAAAGCGAAGTATTCAGCAGTAGTTAAAGCCATTTTAGGAGTTAAAATCCTTTCAATAGCAGGATCATCTGCTAAGTTCATAAATACAGTTACTTTTTCTAAAGCACCAGTTTTTTCAAATTCATTCATGAAGAAATTAGCTTCTTCGTGAGTAATACCCATAGCAGCAAAGATTACTGCAAATTCAGTGTCATCTCCAACTACTTGTGCTTGTCTTGCGATTTGTGCTGCAAGTTCATTGTGAGGTAAACCAGATCCTGAGAAAATAGGAAGTTTTTGACCCCTTACTAAAGTGTTCATTCCATCAATGGTAGATATACCGGTTTGGATGAATTCAGCAGGATATTCCCTAGAAGTTGGGTTCATAGGATTTCCATTAATATCTAATTCTTTTTCAGGAATTATTTCAGGTCCACCATCAATAGGTTTACCAGTACCATTAAAGATACGACCCATCATTTCTTTAGAAACACCGATCTTAGCAGTTTCACCAGTAAATCTAGTTTTAGTATTTTTAGTGTTTAAATCAGAAGTACCTTCGAAAACTTGTACAACAGCAATATCTTCTTTTACTTCTAAAACTTGACCAGTTCTGTGTTCACCAGCAGGAGTTTCAATTTCTACAATCTCATTGTAAGCAACACCTTCAACACCTTCAACAATCATTAAAGGACCTGAAACTTCTGTAACTGTAGTGTATTCTTTAGTTTTAATATCAGTATTCATATTTATACACCAGCCATTTGATCTACAATTTTAGCTTTGATGTCTTTAATTTTAACATCAAATTCTTTAGCAGGAATATATTTCATTCTTGCAATTTCATCTTTAACAGATAATGCATCTATTTTTTTGATGTCTCCACCGTTTGCAACTGCATTTTTAGCTTCTTTGTTAAATAATAATATGGTTCTTAACATGTCAGCTTGTTTAGCAGGAGGACAGTAAGTATCAACATCATCAAATGCATTTTGTTGTAAGAAATCTTCCCTTAACATACGAGCAGTTTGTAAAGTAACTTGTTGTGAATCAGGTAAAGCATCTGGACCAACTAATTGTACAATTTCTTGGAGCTCAGATTCTTCTTGGAGTAAAACCATAGCTTCATCACGGTTAGCTCTCCAATCATCACCAACAGTTTCTTTCCACCAGTTTTGAATACTGTCTACATATAAGGAATAACTTTGTAACCAGTTAATAGAAGGGAAGTGACGTTTATCTGCAAGAGATGCATCTAATGCCCAAAATACTTTACAAATACGTAAGGTGTTTTGAGTAACAGGTTCAGATAAATCTCCACCAGGAGGTGATACTGCTCCAACTACACTAATTGAAGCTTCTTTAGGTTCAGAACCAATAGTGTGAACTCTTCCTGCTCTTTCATAAAATTGTGCAAGTCTAGATGCTAAGTATGCAGGGTAACCCTCTTCACCAGGCATTTCTTCAAGTCTTCCAGAAATTTCCCTCATAGCTTCTGCCCATCTTGAGGTAGAATCAGCCATAAGTGCTACATCGTAACCTTGATCACGGAAGTATTCTGCAATAGTAATACCAGTATATACACATGCTTCACGAGCTGCTACCGGCATGTTTGAAGTGTTAGCAATAAGAATAGTCCTATCCATAATTGGATTACCTGTTTTTGGATCATCAAGGAATGGGAATTCAGTAAGTACTTCAGTCATTTCGTTACCACGTTCTCCACATCCAATGTATACAACGATATCTGCATCTGCCCATTTAGCTAATTGTTGTTGGGTAACTGTTTTACCTGAACCAAAAGGACCAGGAATTGCTGCAGCTCCTCCTTTAGCTATAGGGAAGAAAGTATCTTGTGCTCTTTGACCAGTTACAAGAGGTACATCTGGGTCAAGTTTTTTAACATAAGGTCTTGCTTTCCTTACAGGCCAAATTTGTAACATTTGAACTTTTTCAATAGATCCTTCTTCAGTTTCAATTTCAGCGATATCTTCTAATACAGTGTGATCTCCAGTAGCAATACTTTTAATAGTACCACTAACAGTAGGAGGTACTAAAATTTTATGTACAACTGCAGAAGTTTCATTTACTTCACCAATGACATCTCCACCTAATACTTTGTCACCAACACTGACAACAGGTTTAAATGTCCATTTTTTCTCTTTATCAATAGAAGGTACTTGAATACCTCTTGCAATAAAATCTCCAGTTTGTTCTTTAATTTTTTCAAGAGGTCTTTGGATTCCATCAAAGATAGCCCCCATAATACCTGGACCTAATTCTACTGATAATGGACCTCCAGTACTTTCTACTTTTTCACCAGGTTTAATACCTGCTGTTTCTTCATATACTTGAATGGTTGCGGTGTCACCTTCTAACTCAATAATCTCACCGACAAGTTGGCTATCTCCAACTTTTACCATTTCATGCATTTGAGTACCTCTCATCCCATCAGCAAGGATAACAGGACCTGCAATTTTGATAATGTTTCCTTCAATAATCATTTAATATCTACCCCAATAACTCTTTTAATAAGAGCTCTCATTTGATCATTATCAGATTCAGATTCACCATCTTTATCAGGAATTTCGATAATCATAGGCACTATCTCTGAACCCATAGTTTTATTGATATACTCTCTTATTTCATCAGCTACCTTTTGTGTAATAATAATAATTGAGATTTCACTCTCAAGTAATTCATCAAGAGCTTTTTTAGCTTCATCTTCAGTATTAACTACATATCCAGTTGAAACTCCACCAAGTCTAAAACCAGTGATAGTATCTAAATCACCAATAACAGCAACAGAACTCATACTAACATCTCCTGAAGTTTATCACTAGGGAAACCTTCTTCCCTTTTAGCTCTTGAGATAATTTTCAAGTTTTTGATTTCTTTTTCTTTACCACTTAAAAATCCAATAATTGGACCTACACCTAATGGTTTTTCTAATGATAATGAATGAGAATAATCTGCAAAGTAAGAATCTAATGTGTTTTCAAATACAGAAACAACACCAGTTTCATTATATTTAGTAAGAGCTTCTGAAAGAATATCTCCATATTTAGTACCATCTAATGAAGAGATAACTCCAGGTACATCTTGAGATTCCATAAGTTCTTTAAGTTTCCATTCTCTTAATTGGTAACCCTCACTAATTAAATAAGGACTAACAACATCATAATCTAAACCATCGACTTTTGCCCTGATTATTAATTTTAAATTTGCAATATCAACTTGAGTTCCAATATATGCAAACATTTTTTCAGTATTTTCATTTCCAGGAACTTCAGTTGAATGTAATAAAGAATGTAAATAAAATTTATCTAATGCATTTGAAAATGGTAATAAAGAATTACTTTCTTCATATTGAGGAATTGCATCTTTTAATACATCAGAATATTCTGTTCCATCTAAACCTGCAACAACATCAGTTACTGAACTTGCATCAACTAATTTATCTAAATCATCATATAAGGATCCTGATGGAATTAATAATTCAGATGTTTTTTCATTAGAGAAACCAACAGCTTTAGCAGTTAATAAAGCTTTAATATTAGCAATATCAGTTTTAGTAGATATTACTTCAAAAGGTTTTTTAATTTCTTCAGGTGCAATAGTAGCTAAATACTTATAAGTATCAGCCATTTGAACATCTAAAGATTTTTCTAAAGAATACTCATTTAAATAAGGAAGATAATCATCTAAACTTCTTAAATAATTAGTAACATCTTCAACAGAATTAGATTCTGCAAGTTCAACCATTTGTTTATCACTTAAGAGTCTACCTTTACGAGCTCTAACCTTAGCAATAGGATTGAGATAAGGGAAAATATCCAATATTGGCCTACTTGTAACAACAACCACAACAGCTCCAACGATAACTAATGCCAATACAACTAAAACTACAATCATTTCATTGGAAAGTCCAAGTTGACTAATTAAAGCGGCAATTTGATCAGCCATAAATTCTCACTCCTATTTAAATAATATTTGAGCAACTTCACTACGTAAAGATTTTTTAAATCTAGCTTCCCTAGATTCAATAGTGTTATTTACTTCTATTTCTCCATTTTTAGTTTTAACAATAGCTCCACCAATAGTGTTTATTGATTCACCTAATTCAAAACTTGTTTCAACATTAATGTCTGAAGAAACATTACTAGCAGCAGTAGCTAAAGCACTACTGATTTTACTTTTATCTGCTTCTTTCACTTGTACAATTAAATCTCCACCACCAATTTCAGTAGCGGCTTGTTTAATCATATTAATTAATGAGTCGACATATTTTGAATCGCCAGTAGATGCTATATCAGTTAAATCATTAATTGCTTTATCAAAAGCCATTTCTATAACTTCTTCTTTAGCCCCTAACTCAGCTCTACGTTGATTCATTCTAGCTTCAGAGATAATTTGTTGATGTTTCATTTTAGCTTGTTTTTGACCATCAGCAACAATTTTCTTTTGTTGAGCTGCAGCATCTTTCTCTGCTTGTGATGCAATATCAGCTGCTTTATTTTGAGCTTCTTGAATTATTTCATCAGCTTTAGCTTGAGCATTAGAGTTAATGTTAGAGACAATTTTTTCTGCCCCAGAACTCATTTGTTGACCTCCAAAACTATCCTAATATTCCACCGAATACCATAAGTAAGATAGCAATTAAGAACCCATAAATAGCCTGAGTTTCACACAATGCTGAGAAAATAATACCTCTAGAGAACATTTCATCGTTTTCAACAATAGCTCCAACAGAAGCACCTGCAACAATACCTTGACCCATACCAGAACCAAGACCTGCAAATCCTACAGCAGCACCTGCACCAATAGCAACAATACCAACAGCAGTGGATAATCCTTTACCTCCACCACCAAGTAAACCTGAAAATACTAATAATAAAATAGCAATTAAGAACCCATAAATAGCCTGAGTTTCACACAATGCTGAGAAAATAATACCTCTAGAGAACATATCTCCATCTTCAGCAACAGCACCTACAGAACCTGCAGCTGCCATTCCTTGACCTAAACCTGATCCTAAACCAGCGAAACCGACTGCAACACCAGCACCAACAGCTGCTAAAGCAGTACCTAATACAATTTCTACCATAATTTATTTCTCCTTAAATAATATCGAAATGTTAATTTTTTTATAAATTAAATATATGTTAATTTAAACTAAATGAAATTAAAAATTTAATCATTAAATTTTGTGAATTTTCTACTTGCTTTGAAAGCTTCAAATTTATGTTTTCCACCTATATAGAATTGACCAAAGAATTCTACATAGTTAAGACGTAATGCATTAACACCAGCACCTAAAGTTTGGAAAGCACAATTTACAAGATGTCCAAGTACAAATACAATAATTGCAAGAATGATACCTACAAATGGAACCATAGTATTTAACATAACTGTTAAAATATTTACAGTCATAGCAACACCACCAGTAGCTAAACATAAAGCTAAAAGCCTTGCATATGAAAGAATATCACCCATGAAACCAAATAAATCCATTATACCATAGACTCCTCCACCCCAGAATAATAGACCAAATGCTACAATAATAAATATTGCACCAATAACATAGCCAATCATTCCAATGGAAGGTATCATATATCCGATTGCTAAGAATAAAATACCTACTTCTAAAACAAACCAAACAATTTGATTAGTTAAAGCATCTTTAGTATTTCCATTCCTTACATTGTTAATAGCACCTAAAATGAAAGCAATATTAGTATAAATAATACCTACAGCAATAGCAATTAATAAAATAGTTGCTGAATTTTTAAAGGAATCTAACCAAGGGACACAAGTAGGAAGTGGACCTAAACCAAGTATTCTATCCCAGAAATCACCAAGGAAAGCATTAGTAATAAGACCTAAGACAATAGCCCATATACCACTTGCCATAACAATTATACCAAAATCTTTTGCATTTTGGCTATTTCTACCTAAACCTCTATATAATAAGAAGTAACCAACTAAAAAATCAACAAACCCATAGAATCCATCAGTTAAACAGAAACCAAAGAAGAATGGGAATGTAATAGCTACAAAGAATGTAGGATCTACCTCATTATATTTCAAAGGTGAGTACATTTGTACAAGTAACTCGAAAGGTTTAAAGTATCCTTTATGATTCTGAAGGACAGGAACATCCTCACTGTCATCCGGAACATCTTCAACTTCTATAACACAATATCCATCACTTGAAGCTTCAATAATTTGTTTAGTTTCATCAACCTTTTTAAGTGGTACCCAAGCTTCAAAAACTTTAGATTTTTCAGTTTCACCGAAACTTGAAAGGATTTCATTTCTTTCTTTCTCATTTTCCAATTGTTCTTTTAAAGAAAGAACATCATCATCCCATTTTTCTGCAATAGATTTAAGTTCCACTTTTGTTTGATGTCTTTCATTATCAATAGCATCTAACCTTGCATTAGCATTATTAATAAATTCAGAAGGAGTTCCCTCCATCTCACTAACATCTAAATTTTCAAAATTAAATCTTCTAAGTGAAGAATAAACTTCATTATGATACTCATTCGCAACAACAATAATTATACTATCAAAAGTTTCATTAGAATGAATATCATCAATTATAATTTCATCAGTTATTTTACTTAATTCTGCTTTTAATTCAGAAGCAGATTCAACATCAATCCTTCCAACAATTGTTGAAGTAGTTTTAGTATCTTCTAAAATTTCTAAATTATAATTAACGTTAGTTAATTTTTTAGCAACAGTAATTTTAGAGAGTAATTTACTAGATTCATTGTCAAGTGCAGATAATTTTTCCTGTATAGGAACAACATCAACATCAACTTCTTCTAAAATACTTTCTGCATATTCACATAATGCATCAACATCAACTTTTTCAACTGGTTTTCTTACAGGAACATCTGGATTAAACATGTCATGTAATTTATTTTTAAAAGTATCACCATAAGAAAGTGCTTCACCAAATAAATCAGATAAACCAGTAGTCCTCATTAAAAGAGAAGAAACTTTACCAGTTTTTGATGTAGCTTTAGATGGAGTAATAAGTTCCGCAACTTCAGGATTCTGTTGAATACGATCTGAAATATCCTCAATTTGGACTAAACCTGCTTCATGTAAATCTCTAATTACAGGAGTAACATAATCATCCAAAGTGATTATTTTAAGTTTACGCATTCTTTCTGTTTGAAACATTATCTCACACTACAACAATTTTTCAACAATAACAGAAGCAGCTTCATCGACATTTACATATGAACTGGATTTAATAGTGTCGACATTTTGCTGTGATTGAGTTTTAATATGATTAGCCTCTTTTTTCGCATCCTCAATGGAAGCATATATAATGTCTTCAGCTTCATGAGATGCATATTCTTTAGCATCTGTGATTTTATCTTCAGCATCTTTTTGAGCTTGTTTGATAATATCTTCAGCTTGAATTTTAGAATCTTCCACAATTTGGACAGCGTTACTTTCGGCTTTTTTTATCATTGAGAGAGCCTCTGATATTTCTGCCATATTTCATCACCATGGTATTTAAAATTTTATTTAGATTACTTTACTTACCATAATTTCTCAGTTGAAAAATCATATTTCTAAATAAAACAAAACAATTTCTATCTATTAAAAAATTATCAAATAAGTTAAATAATTAATATAAAACAATTAAAAAAGAAGAGTGAATCCCCTAATTACCTACTATGATAAAAAAACTTAAGTAATCTTGGAGGTAATTTTTTCACATATGCTAACAAAGAGATAGCAACTAAAATTAAACCAAATACTAAGAAAATATAATTTGCAGGATTTGCTAAATAGTTATAACCTAAAAAAGCAAAAAGAATTCCTTCAAAAAATAAAACTGCCTTATTCCATTGTGGCTTAAAAGATACAAGTGGAAATACAACACCTACTAAAATAATAATAAATGCGGAAGCAATATTTTCACTAGTAAAAGGCTGACCATAATAAAATGGTACTAAAGCTAAACTAATCATGACAAAAAAGAAAATAATTGAATACATTCTCATTCTTGAACCATAAGTCATTTGTACCATAATATCTCCTCAAAAAAACCGTTTTAAAATTAAAATCATTTCTCTTAAATATCAAATTATTTAATGTACTAAGTTATTTAGTTATTAATATAATAAATTTACTATTATTTTACTTAACTAAATTTACAAATTAATAAATCTTTTAAATTAATAAATCTTTAAATGATTTATGATTATTTTTTTGTAAATATCTATTTAAATAGTTTATCATATTATATAAATGATGGAAATTGAAAATAAAAACAATTGAATTTTAATAAAAATGAATAAAATAAAATCAAAATAAAATTTATAAAACAATTTTTAAAATTGAAAAATAAAAATAAAAAAAATATCAAAATTAGATTAAAGTTATAAAAAGTAATTAAAAAAACAGCAGATAATATACAAATTAATAAAAAAAATTTTAAAAGTAATAAGAAATATAAATGACATGAAATATTAAGATAGACAAAATTAAAGATTTATCAGATAAATATCTAAAATAAAATAAAATTAACAGAACAAATGATAAACTACAAAAAATAAAAGAATAAGGATAAAAAATCAGGAAAATGGTTTACGATTAAGATCAATTAAACTAAAATCATCAAAATCTATTTTTTCACCATCATCTTCTATCTCTGTAGTGATTAAAATATACTGAGATTTTTTATAAAAGGAATATAAAAAAATAATTAAATTACCAAATAAAAACCATGCAGAAGTAAAACAAGCAAGAAGAATAAAAATCAAATGATAAATCCAATTACCATATACTCTTTTATAGAAAAAAGCGAAATTGGAACCATCTGCTTTAAGTTTAAATTTATGCTCAAGTAATATATCAGATAGCCTTTTTAAATCATCCTTATCCTTTGCATGTATTGTTAATGGTTTCATAGTAATCAGATTACAAATATTCTACAATTTCATCCACAGATTTTTTATCCTGAACTCTTGGATCCGCATCAATATAACCAAGTGGAGTAAATAATAATGGAGTATATTTATCAGAATCTATAAGATCATTTGCAGCATCAGGATTAAATGCACCAATATAACAGGTTCCAAGATCTAATGCAGTAGCTGCTAAAATAATATTGTCCATTACAATAGCGCCATCAACATCTGCAAAGTTTTTATTATCATCAGATCTTGTCCATGCAGCATCAGAATCAACAGCAACACATAAAACTAAAGGCGCATTATAGAACCAATCAGCAGGATAAATGTTTTTAAGGGCTTCTTTATTCTTATTAGTATCTATAACAAAAACTTTAAATGGTTGGAAATTCACAGCTGTTGGAGCCATTGCAGCTGCTTTTAAAATTTTATCCAAATCTTCTTTTTTTACAGGCAAATCTTTATATCCACGAACACTGTACCTTTTTTCAATAGTTTCAAAAAAATCCATAGTAACACATCATATAAAATTTAAACTTTAAATATATGCCCTGTTTAAATTGATTTAATTAAAATTTTAATTTTAAATTATAGAATAAAATATAATTTTAATTTAAAAAATTTAACAAAGCCAGATATAAGAAAATATTGTTAATTAAAATATATATTCTTAATTGAATAAGTAAATTTTCATTTTATAATATCATATAAAAATAAATATAAAATACAATTTTACTAGAATAACGAAAATTAAATTTAATTCTTCCTTTAAAATAAAATGTTATCCCAAATAGAAACTAATCATTAATTTTTTTATCTTTAAAACCAACATAGGTAATATCTTCCAAATTACAAAATTTCCTAAACTCTTTTTCCTCCATAGTTTCCTCATAACTATGTGCAACAAGACCTGGAAGTCTTCCAATCATAAATAAACCAAGCCCCAATTTCGGATTGAAGCCCAAATCAGAAAGAATTGCCCCATTTACGCCATCGACATTTAAGTAAATTCCTTTCTTATCGATTAACAATTGTTCCATTGCAATAGCTAATTTTACATGAGGTCCAAGATTACCTTCTTTAATTACAAGTTCAAGAAGTTTACGTGCCCTAGGATCTTTATCATGATAACGATGCCCAAAGCCAGGAATTCTTTCGTCATTTGAAATTTTAGGAATAACAATATCTAATGCCTTATTAGCAATTAATGAATTATTTATATCAGAATCAGAACTTAAATTTAAATCATTAATGGCATCTTGATATAAGGTCATGACTTTTTCAATTGCACCTGCATGATGTTTACCAAAAGACAATAAACCTCCTGCAACAGCATTATTTAATGGAGAACCGCTTGAAGAGATAAGCCTTGCTGTTTGTGTACTTGGAGGAGTAACACCATGATCACAAAAAGCCACAAGAACATGATTTAAAAGTTTTCCTTGTTTTTTAGTAGGCAATTTTCCTTTTAGTAATAAATAGACCATTTCACTAAAAGTCAAATTTTCAATTAAGTCCTGTTGGTTATATCCTCTAGTTATAATTTTATTAGGTTCAATATAAGAAATTGTAGTTGTAAGATTATGTTTAGGAATTTTAAAATCATTCCCTAAATTTTCATTTGCCAAAAATATAACCCCTTTTTCATTATTTTATAATAAAATATATTTAAATACATATTTTAAACTTATTATTTTTAATTTAGAAATAAAAATTTACATGATAAAATAAAGTAAACTATAGATAACCCATCCAAATTAAAAAAAAATAACTAAAAAACCATTTTAAAAAAATAAATTAAATTTTAATTGTAGATATACGTGGTTCTACAAAACAAGAAGGTCTTGCAGAAACTATTCTTACACCACTTGCTCTTTGTGGCCCAATATTTAAAAAACAACCCAAAACAGTTGTATGGCCTTTAAGACCCATCGGCCCAATATTTAATTCATTGAGTTTATTAGTAATATAATTCTCAGTTTCGGATTGGATATTGAGGTTTCCATGAACCATTGCCTTTAACATTAAATGACTTGCTTCATAATGACTTCTACCAATACCAATTGCCGGAATAGAAGGTGTGCATCCCAACATTTTAAGAGAATCACTAAGCCAGGAAATAGTTTCATTAATTACAATATTAGAATCATGCTTATGAAATACCCTATAGGTTTTAGATCTTATTTCAGGACCACCACCCAATAATAAAAGATGTATATGTATTTCATCCTCTAAATCTTCTGTATAATCAATTCTTGAATTATCAAAAGTATCTATTGAAAATGGTGCAGAAAACATCATAGAAGGATCATCATATAAACCCTTACTTTGATCTAATTTTTCTAAACCTTTGCCTTTTACTGCCATAGGTCTTCCAGGTAACTCTTTTAATCCTAATTTAATACCTTCCTTTATATTTGATATGAAGTTTTTAGGAATTTCCCTATTTTTACCTAATTCTATCAATACATGGGGAATTCCAGTATCATCACACAAAGGAAGTTTTCTTGAATTTGCAATTTTTTCATTATCCAACATTATTTTTAATGCCCAAACAGCATTATCA
>JBJFGN010000061.1:0-10654 GCA_051892775.1 Methanobrevibacter sp.
TAATGATACTTTAAAGAAATTAAACCAAATAAGATACTTAATATTAAAAAGATTTAATTAAAGTATTATACTATTAAAAAATAATAAAAAATTTCTAAACTATTTTAATTTGATTATATAAACTAAAAGAAAAAATACTACTAATTAATAAGATAATATTTTAGTATATTTATCATAATAAACTCTAAGGACTTAATACAATGGCAACTAAAGTAAAATCTCCAGATAATTTACCTCTTAAGCCTGGTGTTTACATTATGAAGGATGTAAATGATAATGTAATTTATGTAGGTAAATCCAAATCCTTAAGAAAAAGAGTAAAATCTTATTTTAAGGATAAAAAAGATAGACCAAAAACTTATGTTTTAATGCAACATTTTAATTCCCTAGAATATATTGTAACCAATTCTGAGAAAGAAGCTTTAATCTTAGAGGCGAATTTAATTAAAAAATATATGCCAAAATACAATATTCGTCTTAAAGATGATAAAAAATATCCATACGTTAAAATTACAAATGAAGATTTTCCAAGATTGATATTAACACGTAATATATCTAAAAATGGGACATATTATGGGCCTTTTACAGATGTTAAGTCTGTACGTTCTACTGTAAAATTTTTAAAACAGTTATTTAAAATTAGAACTTGTAAAAATATGGACGGTCCATGTTTAAATTACCAGATTGATTTATGTTATGCACCGTGTGACGATAGAATAAGTAAAGAGGAATATCATGAAATTATAGAAAAGATTGATTTGTTTTTCCAGGGAAGATATAATGATATATTAAAAAACCTTAAAAATGAGATGAAAGAAGCAAGTAATAATATGGAATTTGAAAAAGCAGCAGTTCTAAGAGATCAAATTAAATCAATTGAAGAGGTAATGGTTAAACAATTTGTTGATGAATTAGATGATGATCTCGACCAAGATGTTATTGCTTCATCAGAGAACGAGAATACAACAATCATTGTTGTTTTATCAATAAGAAACGGAAAAATCATATCCAAAGATGATTATTTAATGGATAACACTAAAAACCAAGATATTTCTGAAGTATTATACAGTTTTATACAGCAATATTATGGCATTAATCGCCATATACCAAAAGAATTGATAATTGAAGACGAAATCAAAGACAAGGATTTAATTATTGAATGGCTAAGTGATTTAAGAGGAAATAAGGTTAAAATTACAAATCCCCAAAAAGGTAGAAAATTACGTCTTATTCGTATGGCTAGAGGTAATGCTGATATTATTAAAAAACAAAAAGAAAAAGTTAATAATTCACTTATAGAACTTCAAAATTACCTTAAACTTAAAAATGTTCCCCATGTTATTGAAGGATATGATGTAAGTAATATTTCAGGCACATTACAAGTAGGTTCCAAGGTTAGTTTCTTTGATGGGAAGCCTAATAAAAAACAGTATAGGCGATTTAAATTAAAAACTCCGGGACCTAATGACTATGGTATGATGAGAGAATTACTTACAAGAAGATTTGAATCCCTTGTTGGTGAGGAAGACTATAAAAAACCAGACTTAGTACTTATTGATGGTGGTAAAGGACAATTGCATATTGCTGTTGAGGTATTAAATGAATTGGGTTTAAGTGATATACCTGTAATTGGTCTTGCTAAAGAGTTTGAAGAAGTTTTTGTTCCGCAATCCAATAAACCAATCATTATTCCACATAATAAAGAATCGTTACATATTCTTCAAAGAGTAAGGGATGAGGCACACAGATTTGGTGTTACTTATCATAGAAAATTACGTTCAAGGAAACTCACTGAATCTGAACTTGATCATATACAGGGAATTGGTAAAAAACGTAAACTAGCTCTTCTTCGTGACTTTGGAGATATTGATGGCATATCTAAAGCAAGTGTTGATGAACTTAGGGATATTGAAGGAATGAATAGGAAAGTTGCTGAAAATGTTTACAATTATTTCCATAATGAATAAAACTTCAATATCCATTAACTTTTTTTATATAATAAAACTTTTAATATTATAAGTTTAAAAATATTGCTTAATAATTTAAACTAATTTTATAAATATTATAAGTTTAAAAATATTGCTTAATAATTTAAAACTAATTTTATAAATATTATAAATCGGATATTCATATTTTCATGACCTGTTTAAAATATGTTTTATTCAAAATTCCAATTTTTTTTAAAAAAAAAAGACTTATTTTTAAATTTAGAGTAGGTATTATCTTAAATTTAAAAGAATTCTATAAAACCTATTTATATTAAAATATTTGACCAAATCAATATAATTAAAAATCCAAAATAAACAAAAAACAAACATTTAAAAATTATAAAACCAAAAAATACACAATCCAAACTAAAAAACAAAAAACAAACATTTGAAAATTATAAAACCAAAAAATACACAATCCAAACTAAAAAACAAAAAACAAACATTTGAAAATTATAAATTTTTATCTTGAAATTAGATGATTTTAAGAGATTTGATTATTTAATAAATTATCTTCTAAACTTAAGCCACAATAAATAAAATATACCACTTTTTAATTTATTTTCAAAAACAAATCAATATAATTTAATCTATATTTATAAAATTGATATTATATTTATAAAAAAATAATATAATATAAATATATATAATAACATATGATATAATAAGAATAATTTGCTTATTAATTGATTAAAGATAGGAAATTAGAATTATATCTTAAATAATTATTTTAATTTCCCTTTTTTCTTTTAGTATAGAAGTTATTTAAAAACCCTGAATTAAATTTAAAAATCTACTCAAATATTAAAAGAATTTAATTAACTAAAGGAGGTGAAAATGTGAAAAAGTTAAAAATAGGTCTATTAATCATTATAATATTATTCCTAAGTATTGGTACAATATATGCAAATGACAATACAACTGCTGATATTAACTATTCAGTAGTTTCATATAGCAACCAACATTCAATTAATGAAGCAAACTCAAATACATCAGTTGTTAAAAATAATTTAAATTATAAATCTTTTAAAGATTTACAAGATCTTATTGATACCAATAGTAATAATACAATAGATGTTAATGATGATTATAAATTTAATCCTGCCGTTGATTCTGATAATGGAATAAAAATTATTAATAGAAATCTAACAATTAATGGTAATAGCCATATTATTGATGGAGATCATAAAACTTTAATATTCAATATTACAAATTCAACTGTTACAATTAATGATTTAACCTTAGAGAATGGAAATTCCTCTAAAACATTATATGTTGGTGGAGCAATTAATGCAAATGGAGATAAGTTAACCATTAATAATTGTAATTTCACAAATAACGTTGCAAAAACTGTTGGTGGAGCAATAGTTTCTGAATCAAAATTAACAATTATTAATAATTCCAATTTTGAGTATAATACAATAGACTTTAATGATTTTTCGCACAAAGCTGGAGCAGTATATACAAAGAATCCCCTTATTGTAAATAACAGTGAGTTTAGTTTAAATGATGCAAATAATGGTGAAGGCGGAGCAATATATTCCGATGATGATATAAACTTGAATAATTGTAATTTTACTTTTAATTTTGCATCAAACTATGGTGCTGTTAAAGGAAAAAATATTAATGCAAGTAATTCCATATTTAATGGAAACTATAATGCAGGAATTGGAACTCTTGATGGGGATAATGTAAATGTAGACAATTGTGATTTTATAGATAATTCGGCCAAAATTGGAGCAGGCATTTGTGGAGATAATGTTTTTGTTAATAATTCACGTTTTATAAATAATAGTGGATATTCAAATACAAATTTCTTGGGATCCGGAATTTATGCAAATAATTTAAATGTAAGTAATTCCTTATTCGATGGAAATACTGCAAATTATCGTGGAGGTGCTATATTAGTTAATAATATTACTAACATTAACAACTGTACTTTCATAAACAATACTGCAAGAAAGACTGGTGGTGCAGTTAGTGGAACTAATATAAACATCAATAACAGCAGATTCATTGATAATTATGCAATAAGTTATGGTGGTGCAGTATCTGGTGTAAATATCACAATAAATAACTCCAATTTAACTGATAACTATGGAAATAATGATACATCTATTTTTACTATAAGTAATTACAGCATAAATAATTCAAGTAATACCAATGATGTATTATCCCTTAATCTAACTAAAATAACCTATTCAACATATAATGGTTTAATAAATTACAGTAATGGTTACTATGGATATTGTACTGAACCATATTCCAGTACTGGTGGTGAAGGTTATGCAATAGACGATTTAAGTTATATTACAAACATCTATGATGGTAAAGATGTTTCAGAATATATCAAGATATTTGTTTGGTATTACTACGAAAATAAAAACCCTGAACCGTCCTTAGGAGGTTATTTTGAGTCACAGTATATTGCTGAGTTCACACATAGAAATTTCTATTCAAGTAAATATCCACCTATACAGAAAATAGTTGAATTATATGATAGTGGATTTAGAGTACCTACCCATAATGCTATTAAAAAATTAGATAATGGATCATATATGGTATTTAATTTTAAAACCTTTTTAACTACAAAAGGTAATCAGAATACTATTATGTTTAATGTTAGCTACTTAGATAAATTAGATACCCATATGAAAGTTGAAAAAATCACAGAGACAAAAACTGTTAATGTAGGAAACAGGACATCATTTATTATTCGTGTAACTAATGACTGCGATTATATTTTACATAACGTTTCTGTTATTGAAGATAAATGGGATGACTGTTTAATCTATGATTCATGGAAAAACAATAATAAATGGACATATTCATTTATAAATAATAAAAATACATGGAATTATAACTCTGATTTAGCACCAGGTGAATATGCAGAATTTACTGTATACTTCAATACAACAAAAGTAGGAGAATTTACAAACTATGTAATTGCAAGTTCTAATGAAACACCTAATATAACTGCTAATAACACAACCAAAGTTATAAACAATACCATTCCTGAAAATCATACAAATAAAACCAAAAAAGGCAATACTACTAACAACACAATTACTAATCATACACCTAAAAAAGATAGTAGAAACAATACTATCAAAGTAGTAGAAACTTTGCCTAAAACAGGAAATCCATTAATAATATTATTAATTAGTATTATATGCATTGGACTTATTCCATTTAAGAAAAATTAAAATATTTAAGATTATGTATTTTATAATACATAATTTTCTTTTTTTTTGAAATTTTAAAACCATATGCTTATTCTACATTCAATTAAAAATTTTAAACATATATTTCTTTAAAATAATAGGAATTTTATTAGATATTTTAAATTTATAATAAATTACTTGATGTAAAGATATAATTTATAATGATTAATAATAAAAATTATATATGTTATATAATCAAAAATATTATTATGATACCTAAAAATCATCCAAGATACGAGTCTTTATTATTAAGACAAAAAGTAAAAGATGCATTCTTAGACGGCTACTTAGCTGATTCTGGAATGATTGCACATGGTAGAGGAGAAACATTTGATTATTTAATTGGGGAAAAAACAGTACCTGCAGCAGAAAATGCCATTAAAGCTGCGGTAGCAAGTATTCTTCTTGCAGATCATCCAGTATTGTCTGTAAATGGTAATACTACAGCTTTGGCTATTGATGAAGTAATTGAACTTGCAAATATTACAGACAGTAATATTGAAATTAACTTGTTTTACAGAACCGAGGAACGTGTAGATAAAATTACTAAATTATTTAAAGAACATGGATATGAAGATATTTTAGGTACAAATTATGATGATTTATACTATTTTGACAAGATAAAAAATCCAAGGGCAACTGCTAGTAAAAAAGGAATATATATTGCTGATGTAATTCTTGTTCCTCTTGAAGATGGAGACAGAGCAGAATTATTAAAAGAAGCAGGAAAAAAAATAATTTGTATTGATTTAAATCCACTATCCAGAACATCTAAAATGTCTGATATTTCTATTGTTGATAATGTTGTACGTGCAATTCCTTTAATGAGTAAGATTGCTAAAGAATATAAAAATAAGGATGAAAAATTCCTTAGAAAAATCATCGAAGAATATGATAATGAAAAAAACCTAAATAATTCTTTAAATTCAATGAAAATCAAAGCATAAAAATCTGATAATTTTAATATTAAATATTATAATATTTTAAAGAATCTTTTATTTAAATTAAGTATATAATTTTTAATTATTATTAAATCACACTAAATATAATATATAATTTTTAATTATCATTAGATTGTTCTGAATATTTATTTAAAAATTCAAGTTTTTATTCATGGACTAAATAAGTTATACTAAAAAAGGATTTCAAATCATTATTGAAATAAAAATGGTGTTATAATGGGAAAGGTTATTGGAGTATCAGGTCTTCCAGGATCTGGAAAAACATTAATATCTACAAAAGCAAAAGAAAAAGGTGCTATTGTAGTTAAAATGGGAGATATGGTTAGGGAAGAAGCTAAAAAAAGAAATGAGGATACAAGAGTTACATCAATAGCTCTTAGAAAGGAACATGGAAAATATGCTGTTGCTAATTTAACTATTAATAAAGTTAAATCTTTAATAAAAGAAGATGACCTTGATAATAAACTTATTGTAATTGAAGGAATTAGAAGTCCATATGAAGTTAATTTATTTAAGGAAAATTTTAATGATTTTAAGATAATCACAATATTTGCTCCACCTTCAATTAGATTTGAAAGATTAAAAAAGAGAAACCGCGCTGATGATTCACAAGAATTTGAAGATTTTAGAAAAAGAGATCAAGATGAATTAGGTTTTGGAATTGGAGACGTTATTGCAGAGTCTGATGAAATGATTATTAATGATAGTAGTTTGGAGTCTTATGAATCCCAAATTGATGAATTTTTAGGCAAATACTTCTAATATATAATCAGAAGATTCTTCCAATAATATAAAACAATCCCTACATATAAAAACGAATATCTAATTAATTATAATCAATTATTTTAATTATAAAATTTAAACATTTACTGAAAATTATTCAAGAAATTCAATTTTTATTTAACACTATTTATAATAAACTTTATGAGTTAAATAGATATATTTAAATATTATATTATAATATATATTAAAATAGGTCTTATATTAAAGATTATAAGTAATTACCACCTAACCACCACCCAATTACTTATATTTCTTAAATATTGGACCTATTTTTTTATTCAGATTATTAAATTCCTTATTTTAAACTTTTTTTAAATAATTTAAATAACTATAAAACTTGTTTATAAAAATTGAACTATTCTTATTAACTTAAACAAACTTTTTTTAACTTATATTAAAGAACTAATTAAATTATAAATTTTAAAGAAATTTAAAAATTAAGATTATCTTTTAGAAAAAATACACACTAAAAAAAATATAATTTAAAATTAATATAATATGATTTAATAAATAAAAACAATTAGAAAACTAATAAAAAATAGCTAGAATATAATTAAAAATAAACAAGAGATAATTAAAGATATAAAAATTAAATTGAATTAATTTAATCTTTATCTACTAATTTTGCATCTTTAATGATATATGTTCCATTATCAATATGCCAATCCACATCTGCATCTAAAATTTCAATTTTCTTGTTAAAAATTGGACCATCAAGAACAAATGTTTCTGCCTCTCCACCTTCAAATGCAAGGTTTATTGGAACCTTCTCATTTACTTTCTTTAAATCAGAAATAAGATCGTTATCAACATGTCTTCCAAGATAATCTTTAGTAAGACCATATGCAAATACACCACATATTATAACATCGAATCCGCAATCTATGACATGTCTCATATATTCCTCCTCATCCACATGCCAATATGGTGATATGATTTTAAGCCCAACTTCACTTCCTAATTTTTCGATTCTAGATTTCTGATATGTGGAATATAATGCACCAGTATAAATAGCTTCAACGCCCTTATTTTTAAGTTCTTCAAATTGAACTTTTAAATCCTTAAGTTCTTCTTCTTTAACTCCGTCAGTTACAGCCGTTACTAAAGGTATACCTACAGCTTCAGCAATTAAACTTGTTAAATCAATGTTTGGTACATGAAACATATATGATGATGAATTTTTACTTTTCATTGAAAGAAGGTATGCTACATCATCCCCATTCTCTATTGCACTATACAATGCCATTGTACTGTCTTTACCACCTGAAAAAAGTATTGCAGATTTCATATTTTTCACTTTCAAACTATTATATATTATATATTCTATTATCTTTACTAATAAATATCTTGACTCTTTAAACATTTATTTAAAAAAATAAGTTTTCTAAAGTCTATTAACTTTTATATTAGAAATAAACAATTTTAACTTAAATGACCTTTCCAAATAGCTAAAAGTTAATATCATTATAGATTCTCATAAAAAAGTCAGCGAGAGATTTTACATCTAGGCGGTTGTGTCTTACTATTGGTACCAACGGGCCAATGTTTTTTGTTGAGACATAATCCTCATAGTATCCTGGTATATATTGTCCTGGAACATCGTTAAATCTTTCAAATCCGCATATATATGATTCAACAGTTGGAAGTTTACAGTCCCCAAGTATATTCTTGTACATGCGTCTTGTATAATATAATAAATCATAGTGCATATGTTTACTATATTCTATACCAAAGTAATTTGCCCTGTTTCTAATATATGGTATATCAAAGCTCTTACCATTATAACTTACATGTATTGAATCATCATCAAGATTTGATAAATACCCTGATATTATTGCAGCTTCTTCACGCCCTTCTCTTTGAAGGTATTGTCTTACTGCGATCTTATTATTTTTAATACTTGCTATACCGATTAATATAATTGGACGATTTGAAAGGCCCAATGTTTCTATATCCATAAATTTATAGTTTTTAATATCAGTATATGCTGCACACATCATTGGATTTGAATTTTTAAATTCCCCATTACCTTCTAGATATCCATACAATTCTTCAAACTCACCGTCATCTATTGTTTTAATAATATCATCTGCTTTTTTTCTGTATCTATCTATTTTTCTTAAATCTTTCAAGTTATTTATACCCTTGTTTTTAAGTTTTTCTTCCTTTACAGGACCTATACCTGATACTAACTTTAGATTATTAATTAGTTGATTTTCTATATCATTTCTTTTTAATTTAAAATTAATATCATATTCATTTGTGATTTCTAAAGTATCACCATATTCTGTGTTTATTTCTTTAACCCCTTTAAAGTCAGAAAAATCGTATCCCTCATATCTGTCCAATAATTCCCTTTCAAGATTACTATAATATGCACTTGATTTTAGATAGCTTTTGTTATATGTTTCCTCTGAAGGTGACTCACTGCTTAATGAATTTTCAAAGAATTCCTCTAATACTTTGCGTTTATAATCTGACATTTTATCCACTTTATATTCAAGACAAACTTTAATTATTTATATCAAATAATAGCTTATTAATATAAATTATTTAACTTATTAAATATATAAATAATATTGTATTTAATAAAATTAAGAGGGTATAAAAATGAACATTGAATACAAGGTCTATACAATTAAAAGCACCATTATTGGTGATATAAGTATTGTATTTACTAATGAAGAAAAGAATTATATTAAAAGAATCTTCCTATCTAACCCAAATGAGGATTCAGAAACCTTGGCATTTAATGCCTATGATGAACTTAGAACTGCATCTATTAATGACTTAACAGATTACCTTAAGAAATTAGTCTCAGACATTAAATCATATCTTAATGGTGAGGATGTTAAATTTAAGCTTGATAATCTTGATTTAAGTAATTTAACCCCTTTCCAATATAAAGTACTAATGGCAGAGTACCATACACACAAACATGAGGTTAACACATATAAGGGTCTTGCTAAGGCTGCAGGAAGTCCTAAAGCATATCGTGCTGTTGGTACTGTACTTGCAAAAAATCCATTCCCAATCATTATCCCATGCCATAGAACTGTAAAATCAGACAATAGTATTGGTGGATTTAATGGCTTCCAGGCAGGTATTGAATCTAAAGCCACCTTACTTAAAATCGACGGGATTTATGTTGATAAACGTAAAGTTGTGAGTGAAAGTCCAATAATCTCCAAAGATGATAATCAGGCTAAATTTGATGTAGAATATGTTTTAAAACCAATTTGATATTAATGTGATATAATGAAATGGAAGACAGCAACTATTATGGGTATAGTCTTATATTTTCTTGTGTATATATGTTCAAATATAACGAACGGTGCTCTCGATACAGACCTGCCAGTGTTTAGAACATATATGCCAGTGTGGATAATATTTTGGACCCTCATATTTGGAATCATATACATTAGACAGTTACCAGATAATGAACTTGCAGAAGGTTTAGTTCTTGGTGTCTATTTTGTAATAATATCTATAATCTTAGATGTCTTTACAACTGCATTAGTAAGCCATATCTCATTTACAGAGTATATTAGTAGAATAGCATACATCTATATATTCTATCCATTAATAACTACGGCATTAGGCTATATGGCAAGCTTTGAAGTGCAACTATGATGAAGAAATCATATGACGAGTTAACATGAAAAAGTTATATGACAAGTTTTGAAATACAAGTAAT
>JBJFGN010000061.1:10754-10876 GCA_051892775.1 Methanobrevibacter sp.
GTCATATGAAGAGTTAACATGAAAAAGTTATATGACAAGTTTTGAAATACAAGTAATGTCATATGAAGAGTTAACATGAAAAAGTTATATGACAAGTTTTGAAATACAAGTATGAGAAAATG
>JBJFGN010000061.1:10976-14914 GCA_051892775.1 Methanobrevibacter sp.
GAGTTAACATGAAAAAGTTATATGACAAGTTTTGAAATACAAGTATGAGAAAATGATAATATGAAGAAGACAGCTATAATATATGGATTCATATCCTGGATTATTACAATTACATTAATATTAATGTCACATAATTCAAATCCATATATCTTTAATATATTACTTGATTTGGTTTTAACTGTCCTTGCCCTTATTATTGGTATTAATTATCTTAAAGGATTTAATGGCAATTACTTTAATGAGGCAACAGTCCTAAGTGTGGTGTTGTTTGTAATTAATATATGTCTTGATAATATCTACTATAGCATAGTTGGATTACCCATGGGTATTGTCGAGTATATGTTAAACGTTGGATTTATATATCTTTTATATCCCATTATAATCTGCACTATTGGATTCTTATTTGATCACATTGATACAATTATAGACATTCCAAATTAAATTATTGGTTTTTTATATAAATACAAAAAATTAGCTTAAAAATGAATACTACGGAAAATATAGAAAAATTAACACAAAAAACCATAACAAAAAAAAACTAAAAAAACACACAAGAAAAAAAACAACAAACACAAAAAAACTAAAAAATAAAAAAATGTAATATTAAAATTACAAAATGTAACTTAAAAATAATTATCTTTATATAAAAGAAAAACAAACTATTTATTATAATAACTTACTAATTCATTTAAATTTTAATTTAAATAAATAGTAATACAATTAAAATAATCAAATAACTAATTTAAAATTAGTAAAAAGGAGGATAATATGCCACATAATAATCAACATCATGGTAATCCTAATATGGATCCTGAAGAGCAAAAAGCTAGAATTCAACAAGAAATGAATATAGCAAAAAATATGACTCAAATTAAGCATAAAATTGTTGTTATGAGTGGAAAAGGTGGAGTGGGTAAATCCACTGTTGCAGCAAACATTGCAGAATCTTTTGCTAAAAAAGGATATAAAACTGGAATCCTTGATGTGGATATTCATGGACCAAACATACCAAAATTATTTGGAAGGGAAGGTTCACAATTAGGTATTTCTGAAGATAATAAAATTTTACCTGTAAAATCCAAAGATGGTGTAGAAATCATATCTATGGGTTTCTTACTTGGTACCCAGGATACACCAGTTATATGGAGAGGACCACAAAAAACAGGAGTAATTAGACAATTCATATCTGATGTTAAATGGGGTAACCTTGATGTATTAATTATTGATAACCCACCAGGAACTGGAGATGAACCTTTAACTGTACTTCAAACCATTCCTGAAGCGGACGCTGTTGTTATGGTAACCACCCCTAACTCCCTATCACAAGAAGATGTTCTTAAATGTGTAAAAATGGCTAAAAAAATGAATATTAAACAAATTGGTCTTGTTGAGAACATGGCATACTTGACATGCCCACATTGTGGTGAAAAACTAAATGTCTTTGGTAAAAGTGAAGGTTCAAACTTTGCTGACTTAATGGATATTGACTTCTTAGGACAACTTCCACTTACTGAGAAAGTTGCAGATGCTGTAAACGAAGACACCATCAATACAGAGCAAGATCCGAAAAGTCCAATCTCTAAAGAGTTTAATTCAATTACTGAAAAAATTGCTAAAAACTACTTTAAAGATGAAGAATAAAGATTTATCCCTTTATTCTAATTATTTTACTATTTTTTATAATTTAAATAAGATACAAACCAAATTTACAAAACTCGTAAACAAATAAAAAAAACATCTACTTTTACCAAACCCATAACTATAAAAAAACTTAATGTTGACATCTGATTTTATTAAACCCATTAATAGAAACATCTAATTTTAACCTAAATTATATAATTTAAAAACTAAATTTACTATTTTTTATCGAAAAATAAATGATATCATATTTATATCATTTTTAATAAATAGCTTAACAACAATTAGTTTTGTTTCTATATAATATTCCAAGTTATTTAGTTTCTATTTAGATACATTATCTTTATATTTGAAATAGAACTTAATATAATATTAACTAAAAGTTTTTATATAAAAATTTAAAAGGTAATCTAATGGAAGAATATGATATAATTTATATTGGTAGTGGGAATGCTGCATGGCAAGGGGGAAGATTCCTTGCTGATGCAGGATGGAAAGTCTTAATCGTTGAAGAAGGACTATATGGTGGAGCCTGTGCTAACTATGGCTGTAACTCCAAAATATTACTTGATGCACCATATGAACTATCTGTAGCAATTAAAAGGTATGAAGGAATTGGTAAAAAAGGGGACTTTAGTGTTGACTGGCCAAGTTTAATGGAGTATAAGAAAAAGAGAATAGCTGGATTATCCAAATTTCTAGAAGGAAAGTTCAAAGAATATAACCTTGACACTGCTAACGGCAAAGGTGTCCTTCTTGACAACCATAGGGTCCAGGTAGAGGATAAAATATACTATGGTGACAAAATAGTAATAGCCACAGGTCTCCATCCATTTATACCGGATATTCCAGGTAAAGAGTATATACATGACAGTACTGACTTTTTGGACATAGAAGAACTTCCAGAGGAAACAATAATATTAGGTGCTGGATTCGTATCCATGGAATTTGCCTCAATACTTGCAGAGGCAGGAAAAAATGTTGATGTCCTAATTAGGTCTGACAGGGCATTAAGGAATTTCTATCAACCATATGTTAAAGAAATCATCAATGTACTTGAAGGTAAAGGGGTTAAATTCCATTACTATACAGAAGCTGTTGAAGTTAATAAAAAAGAGGACAAATATGAAGTAAAAACCAACAACAATCTAAGTTTAACTGGGGACTATGTGCTTGGTGCTCTTGGAAGAATAGCCAATGTGGAAGGTATTGGACTTGAAAAGGCAGGAGTAAAAGCATCCCAAAAAGGCATTCCAGTCAATGGCCATATGCAGACAAATGTTGAAAACATTTATGCAACAGGAGACGTCGCAGATACAAATCAAGCAAAACTAGTTACTGTGGCTATCCACCAATCCAAATATCTGGCAAAATACCTATTAGGTAAAACAAATGAGGATATCACATACCCCGTTGTTCCTGCAGTTGTGTTCACACTACCAAGAATAGCTACCGTTGGAGTCTCTGCTGACTATGCACTGGAACATCCTGATGAATATGAAGTACATAGAATAGAATATGGTAAAGCCTATTCCATTGAACTTAAAAATGAGAATACTGCAGAATGCACTGTTATTACTGACAAAGACAAAAATATTCTTGGTGCTGAAATATACAGTTCTGAAGCTGAAAACCTTGTAAATATATTTGCATTCATTATAAATAAGAGGATAAGTTTAGAAGAGCTTGATTATATGATATATGCTTTCCCATCAAGTAGTTCCGTAGCCTTATACAAGTTACATAATATCCATTATAATATCGGCTATAGAAAAAAATAAGATTTCCATTAGCTGTAATAGTAAACCGCTATGGATAAAAGAGATATGGAGTTGGATTGATTATGGTTATAACAAGAAAGGAAATTGATGAGAGTAAGTATCCTATGACCTATCAGGAATATGAAGATAAAGTTATAGAATTGTTTCTAAAAGATCATTCTGATAAAAAAGAGAGACTTGAATTTCTTGATGATTTATTAAAAGAAGAACCTGATTTTATTTATGCAAGATATGCAGATGATTGTTATAGTTATGATCATACTAAATTAGACCCTCCTGAGAGGGTTTTCTGGGATTACCTTTTAAGGTCTCGTCCTGTCCATGTTCTAGAACTACTATATTAAGAATATTATGAGGATAGTTTACATTATTATAAACAACATAACATAACACAATTAAACTTTAAAAAAAGAGGGTAGTGTATTTTTATGGTATTTAAATTTGCTATGAAAGATATTGAATTGATTAAAAATTTACCAGAGGATTTATTCAATGAATTATTAAATTATAATGGTGCAA